>NZ_DJIQ01000014.1:0-16097 GCF_002433705.1 Oceanicaulis sp. UBA6590 | reverse complement strand
TGGGCGCTCCTTGAGGGTTCACTCACCTCCTGCAAAGCCCTTGCCGGATTCCACGTCAAATAAATCAATCACTTAAGAAGAAGCGTGGGTATGCGGACCGAGTCAGGACTGCCCTTGGGTCGTTTTTGCCGGGCGCTTCGAGCCCGGGGCGTAACCGCCCTCCTCCAGATAGCGCTGCTCCGCCGGGCGCGGGGTCCGGCCCAAAACGGCGTTTCGATGCGGGAAGCGGCCGAAGCGCGCGATCACATCCATATGGGCTCGGGCATGCCGGGTATTGTCGCTGTCCGGACCCAGCCGCTCCTCGCACATCAGAACGGCCAGCGCCTGATCCTCGAGATCCTCGGAATGGGAGAAAGGCAGATAGACAAACGCTCGGCGATCCTTGGGCAGCGCCCAGTCAAACCCGGCCTCCAGCATGCTCATGGCCGCCTCACGCGCCAGCGGATCGAGCCTGAACGCCGCATTCGAGCCGCGCCAGACATTGCGGGGGGCCTGGTCGAGCAGAATCACCAACGCCAGGGCGGTGTCGGGCTCGACCAGCCAGGGATGGTCCAGCACGGACCGGGTCTGCAGAAAGCTGTGACAGGCCGGCCCCAGTTTTCGGCGCACCCGGGCGTCAAACGCCGCATCAACCGTGAACCAGGCTTTCGGGCCAGCCTCCTCGAACCAGAAGTCCAGTATGTCTTCCGGCATCAGCGTCATGATCAGACCCGCTTCTCGCCCGACAGGATCTGGGCGCGCATTTCCGCCGTCAGAGGCACATAGCCGTCCTGATCAGGATCATCGAAGTAGACCGGATCGGCGATCAGCTCGGGATCCCAGCCCTGTTTGACGAGATCGGTTTTCTTCAGCTTGAAGGTCCCGGTCGTGTTCTCGTCCTGGGTCTCCTTGCTCAGCCGCAGGAAGAGCGGGCGGGCGTAATGAGGCAGCTCCTTGTGGACGTGCGCATGCAGGGCGTTGAGATCGAGCCCCTCCTCTGCGACCAGCGCCACCATGCCGGCCTTGCCCGAATAATCCGCCACTTCAACGCCATAAACATTGGCCTGGACGACTTTTTCATGAGTGCCAAAGACTTCGGCGACTTCATTGGTGGACACGTTTTCCGACTTCCAGCGGAAGGTGTCGCCCACCCGGTCGATGAAGTAGAAATAGCCTTGGGCGTCGCGCTTCATCAGGTCGCCGGTGCGGAAGTACAGATCGCCTTCGCTGAACACGTCGCGCAGGATCTTCTTCTTTGTGGCTTCCTCATCGCCATAGCCGTCAAAGCGGTAGCGAGCGTCATCGGGACGGATTTCACCAATCGCCTCGCCCACTTCACCCGGCTTGCATTCGATGCAGCGCCCGTTGGCGTCGCGGATCGGCGCTTCCTCGTCCATGTCGAACTTGACGAGCTTGATGTTGAAGCGTTTGGACAGGTGCGGCGGCACCCGTCCGATCGCGCCCTGTTTGGAATCCAGATTGATCAGGCCGACATTGCCTTCGGTCGCGCCATAGAATTCCATGATCCGCGGGATGCCGGAGCGCTCGACAAACCGCGGCCAGACATCCGGGCGCAGGCCATTGCCGATGGCGATGCGGATCTTGTGCTTCTTCTCCCACTCGCTGGGTTCGGCAGCGACCAGAAAGCGGCACAGCTCGCCCACATACATCAGCATGGTCGCGCCCGTATCGGCGGCGTCCTTCCAGAAGCGGGTGGCGGAGAATTTCCGGCGCACGATCACCGCCCCGCCAAACGACAGCGCCGCGCCGACCCCGCACAGCCCGCCCGTGGCGTGGTACATGGGCAGCACCATCATCATGCGGTCATCCTTGTCGGCATGACCGGCGACGCCAAAGACCTGGAGATAATACAGCGCCCGGGTGTGCGCCACGATCGCCGCCTTGGGCAGACCGGTCGTGCCCGAGGTGTACATCTTCATGCACGGATCAGACGCCTTCAGATGCGCGCGATAGGAGCGGTCCGGACGCACATCGGACTGACCGGACAGAGCCGCATCGAAATCCTGGCCGCCTGGCGCCTTGGCCTGCTTGCCGTCGCTGACCCATGGGGTCAGTTTGCAATTGATGAGCGCGCAGGCGGTCTCATACTGCTCTGCGAGCTCCCCTTCCACGATGACATGGGCGGCTTCGGAGACGTCAATGCAATGGGCGAGGGATTGGCCGGTGATCTGGTTGTTGAGGAGGGCGCCCATGATGCCGACCTTGGACAGGCCGAACCAGATGGCGACGTATTCCCAGCGGTTGGCCATGTAGAGCGCGACCGTGTCGCCCGGCTTCACGCCCTGCGCCAGCGCCCAATGGGCGACGCGGTTCGCATAGCGGTCAAACTGGGCGTAGCTGATCTCGACGCCGCTCTCGGTGATGAAGGCCGTGCGCTGAGCGTGCTTGTCGACGCTGTCTTCGAACAGGTCCGGGGTCAGATATTCTGAGTCAGGCGTGATCTTCTTGAGTGCGCCCAGCATGCGCACCAACTGCGTCGTGTAAAACCATTCGCGACGGATCGTCGACCACAAGCCCATATCAGTATCCTCCCTCGTATCCGCCATTGGCGGTTTAGTTGGGGCGACAGTACGGCTCGAAAACGTCCGGTCAAGTTCGGCTCGGCATGTGGCAGCCGCATTTTTCAACCGCCAATGCGTTGCAGTGCAGCACTATTGCGAATATGACCGGATAAGTGACTGAGTCAGATTCAATAAACGCCTTCCAACGCTCCGCACCTTTGAATGGGTCTAATATTATGAATTGGGGAAAAGAGCTTAGAGCTTTTCGTCAGCGCACCGGCCTGAAACAGGAAGCGGCGGCGCATCTGCTTGGCGTGAGCCAGGCCTATGTGTCGCGCCTGGAAAATTCCACAGCCTCGCCCTCCTCGCAGCTGGAAGCGAAGCTCGAACGCCTGCTGCAGGAACCCGAGCATCGTCCGCTGTTTGAGCATTTCCGCACAACGATCAGCCATTCGCCCCACCTGATCAGCATGCTGGCTGAAGTGGACGGCAAGATCATTGTCGATACGGTCAGCGAGGCCCTGCGCGATCACGGGACGCCCTTCCATCGCCTGGCGCCTGGCGAGGTCCTTGAATCCTCGAATTCGGACGTGATCGAGATTCTCGACGCCTTTCTCGATCTCGGCGCGTTCTCGGGGCGGATCGCCTCCATGCAGGTGACCTGGACCTACAACAATGAGGGGGACCCGGTCTCTCATTGGCGGACCACGGAAATTCCGGTGCGCGATGATGCGGGACGCTGGTATCTGCATGGCGCGCACGTGGAGATCACGGCTGAGGAAAAGCAGCAGTTGCTGCGCGACTGGGACGGCCCGATCAAGGTGCGCACCTTCGCGGATGAAGACGAAGGCGCCGCGCCCAGCCCGGCCAATGACACCGAAGCCGCCTGATCGCAGTATCGGCTTCATGCAAAACAGCCCGGACCTGAGGTCCGGGCTGTTCTGTTTCTGGTCGTCGCCAAGGCTCAGAAAGCCTCGTCCGAGCTGCCGGTGTCTCCGGTGTCGCTCAGCGCCAGCTCATGCCACATGGCGTTGAGGATCGCGAAAGCGCAGGCCAGTCCAAGGCCCAGAATCCAGGTGAAATACCACATCGTCTGTTCTCCTTGTCCTAGTAGTAATCGCCGCTCTCGACCTGCTCGGTCGTGACCCGACCCCACATCACCTTGAACGCCCAGGCGGTATAGGCCAGCACGATCGGCAACAGGATCGCCGTCACGATCAGCATGACGAAGAGGGTCGTGTGGCTGGAAGAGGCGTTCCACACGGTCAGTGAGGCGTTGGGATCGATGCTCGAAGGCAGGATGAACGGGAACATCGACAGCCCAACCGTCGAGATGATGCCCACCACCGACAGCTTGGAGCCGACAAAGGTCATCGCCTCGGAGTTCGAGCGCAGTCCGAACAGCGCCAGCGCCGCCCCGCCAAAGCCCAGCACCGGCGCCAGGATCATCCACGGATAGCGCCCGTAATTGGCGAGCCAGGCCCCGCCCTCCCGCACGGTTTCGGTCAGTCGCGGATTGGCCGGCCCGTCAGGGGCGACCGTATTGGTCACCTGATAGCCCAGATCCCCGAACGCCACCCACGCGCCGGCCAGGGCGAAGAGGATGATCGAAGCGAAGGCGAAGATCGGCGCGAAGGTCCGCGCGCGATCGCGCACCGGGCCGTACTCCGCCTTCATCGACAGCCAGGCCGCGCCATGCAGGAACAGCATGGTCACGCTCAACAGCCCGCACAGGAGCGCGAACGGATTGAGCAGGCCAAAGAAGTTGCCGTCCCAGAAAATGCGCATGTCGTCATTCATCCGGAAGGGCGCGCCAACCAGCACATTGCCCACGGCCACGCCAAAGATCAGCGCCGGCACGAAGCCGCCGGTGAACAGCGCCCAGTCCCAGAAATTGCGCCAGCGCGGATCATCCCGCTTGGAGCGGTACTTGAAGCCCACCGGACGCAGGATCAGCGCCGCCAGCACCACGAACATCGCCAGATAGAAGGACGAGAAGGAGACGGCGTAGACCAGCGGCCAGGCCGCGAAGATCGCGCCGCCGCCCAGGATCAGCCAGACCTGATTGCCTTCCCAGGTCGGACCCACCGTGTTGATCGCGATGCGGCGTTCGGTATCGGTCCGGGCGACGAAGGGCAAAAGCCCCGCCACGCCGAGATCAAAACCGTCGGTGATTGCAAACCCGATCAGCAACACGCCCAGCAGCGCCCACCAGATCACCCGCAACAGTTCGTATGAAAGAGGAATGTCCATGGTCTCTCCTCCCTATTCAGCCGGCAGCGGTTCGAAACCGCCCTGGCGTTTCAGGGATGATCCACGCGCCGGACCGTCAGGATAGGGTCCGCGGCGGATGTACTTGATCATCAGGGTGACCTCGACCACAGCCAGCGCGCCATAAAGCGCGGTGAAGCCGACAATGGTCAGGATCATCTGGGTCGGGTGAAGGCTCGACACCCCTTCAAAGGTCGGCAGCACGCCTTCGATGATCCAGGGCTGGCGACCGTATTCGGCCAGCAGCCAGCCCAGCTCCGCGGCCACCCAGGGCAGCGGGAGCGAGACCAGCGCCAGCTTCAGGAACCAGCGGGTTTCATGCTTGCGCAACGAGCTCAGCACGAACGCCGCGCCGAACAGTGCGATGAAGTAGAAACCCAGCCCGGCCATGAAGCGGAAACTCCAGAACATCACCGCCACATTGGGCACCGTATCCATGGCGGCCTGCGCAATGAGGTCCGGTCCGGCGTCGCGCGGATCGTCCACATAGCGACGCAGCAGCATGGCGTAACCCAGATCAAACTTGGCTTCCTGGAACTGGGTCATCGCAACGGCGTCATCTGGATCTTCGCGTAGGCGCATCATCGCGTCATAGGCCCTGACCCCGTTCTCGATCCGGGTTTCGGCATGGGCGACCAGCGGCAGAATGCCTTCGACCTGGGTATCCAGAGAGCGGGTCGCGATCAGGCCCAGCACCCAGGGAATCTCGATGGCGTGCTCGGTCTCATGGGTTTCACGGTTCGGAAAACCGACCAGGGTCAAGGGCGCCGGCGCCTCTTCGGTATGCCACATGGCCTCCAGCGCTGCGAGCTTCATCTTCTGGTTGTCGGTGAGCGCATATCCGCTCTCATCCCCCAGAACCACGGCCGACAGCGCGCCGGCCAGACCGAAGGCGGCCGCAACCGTCATCGAGCGCTTGGCGAAGCCGACAAAGCGCCGGTTCAGCAGGAAGAAGGCGGATATGGCCAGAACAAAGAGCGCCCCGGTCACATAGCCTGCCGACACGGTGTGCACGAACTTCGCCTGGGCGACCGGGTTGAACAGCACGGCCATGAAGTCGGTGACTTCCATGCGCATGGTGTCGGGGTTGAACTCGGACCCGACCGGGTTCTGCATCCAGCCATTGGCGATCAGAATCCACAGGGCCGACAGGTTGGTGGCGATGGCCATGAACCAGGTGGCGGCCAGATGCCCCAGCTTGCTCATCCGGTCCCAGCCGAAGAAGAACAGGCCGACCAGCGTCGCCTCGAGGAAAAAGGCCATCAGGCCTTCAATGGCCAGCGGCGCGCCGAAAATGTCGCCCACATAGTGGGAGTAATAGGACCAGTTCATGCCGAACTGGAACTCCATCGTGATCCCGGTGGACACGCCCAGCACGAAATTGATGCCGAACAGCGTGCCCCAGAACTTCGTCATGTCCCGCCAGACCTGACGGCCCGTCATCACATAAACGCTCTCCATGATGGCGAGGATGATGGACAGTCCAAGTGTGAGCGGTACAAAGAGGAAGTGATACATGGCTGTCAGCGCGAATTGCCAGCGCGACAGCTCCACAACGGTCATGTCGACCATGTCACCCTCCAATGCCTTGCGGCAGCGGTTAAAAGAATACGCCCTCGGGCGCAGCCGATGTCTTTATGATCCAAGCGCGTTAGTTTGTATCGTCTGCAAGGTGTCGCATGGGACGAGCGGTCGCACTTCAATCCGGACAAGGGCGTGTATGTCGGGGGTCATGAGTAACACTGATTTGTCCGCTGCGGACATCAAGGCCGCCCAGAAAGCCCGCAAGGCCCGGCTGGCCGCCTATCTGAAAGCCTGGGGGGCGCCGGCGTCCGGCCTGACACGACTGGGCGCCGCTTTCGGCGCCGCGCAGTACGCCGTCTTCATCGGGTTCGCCTGGGGCGCCGCGTGGGCGGTCAGCGCCCTCGTGAACGCTCAGCCTGTCTGGCCCGGACTGGGTCTGGCGCTGGTCTGCGCGGTCCTGCGCGCCGTTCTGCAGGCGGCCGAGACCCGGATGGGCGTTCTCGCCTCCCTCAAGGTTCGCAGCACGGTGCGCTCCCTGGCTGCACGCCGGCTGGTCGAGCGTGGTCCCTCCTATGTCGAGCGTGCGGATTCAGGTGCAACCGCCTCTTCCCTGATCGACGCCGTCGACAAGCTTGACGGTTTCTTCGGCCGCTATCGCCCGCTCATGGGCGTCGTCATGGCGGGCCCGCTCGTGATCATGGCGGCGGCCTTCTCGGCGAGCTATGTGGTGGGGTTGATCTTCCTGGTCACGGCGCCGCTGCTGATCGTCTTCATGGCGCTGGTCGGCGCCGGCGCCGCTGCGGCGTCCAAGGATCAGCTGACCACGCTGCAGCGGCTCGCAGGCCGGTTCAATGACCGGCTGCGCGCCCTGGAAACCCTCAATGCGTTCAACGCCGCCGGGCGTGAACGCGATGGCCTGGCCGACGCCTCCGACGATTTCCGCCGCCGCACCATGAAAGTGCTGGCGATGGCGTTCCTGTCCTCCGGTGTCCTGGAATTCTTCGCCGCTGTCTCCGTCGCCGGATCCGCCATCTATATCGGCTTTTCGCTGCTGGGCGAGTTGCCCTTCGATGCGGGCGAAACAATCACGCTTCAGACGGGCCTGTTCTGTCTGATCCTGGCTCCTGAATTCTACATGCCTCTGCGTCGCCTTTCAGCGGCCTATCATGATCGGGCGGATGCAGAAGCGGGGGCGGAGGCGCTCGCCCCCCTCTTTGACGGGCCGGAAGACTCCATGGCGGCGCTTGAGGCGCTGAACGCCGAGCGCGATCACATCCGCGACGCCGACCTGGCCGGCGAGAGCCCGGAAGCCCTGTTCCGCTCCCCGGGCTTCGAGACGGCGCCCGCGCTGACATTCCGGGAAGCAGGCTCGGTGTATGCGGATGGCAGGCGCGGCCTTGCCCCGTTGAGTTTCGAGGCGCCTGCTGGACAGATCACCGCACTGTGGGGACCTTCAGGCGTGGGCAAATCCACAGCCCTGAAAATGCTGCTGGGATATGCGCCCCTGACTGAGGGCGCGATCCTTGTGGATGGAGACGCGACCCGCACGCCCCTGATCGGCAAGGCCGCCTGGATTTCCCAGCGCCCACACGTGTTCTTCGGCGACCTCATCGAGAATATCAGCCTGTTTGACGAAAGCCTGCCTCTGGAGCGCATCACTGCGGCCGCAGAAACCGCCGGCGTCATGGATTTCGCCGCCAGCCTGCCAGACGGGCTGGAAACCCGAGTGGGGGAAAAGGGCTATGGCCTGTCGGGAGGGCAGGCGCAGCGCCTTGCTCTGGCGCGCGCCTGGGCGGTCGATATGAAGCTCGTTCTTCTGGATGAACCCACCGCCCATCTTGATGGCGAAGCCGAAGGGCGCTTCCTGGAGGCGCTCAAACGTATCAGCGCCGGACGCACCATTGTGATCGCCACGCACAGCCCCGCCGTTCGCGCCCTCGCGGACCAGGTGATTGAACTCCAGATGGAGGACGCGGCATGAGCGATCTGCGATTCTTCCTCGGTCTCGCCAGACCGGATCGCTGGTGGTTGCGCCTGGGCGCCGCTCTCGCCGCCCTGACCCTGCTCGCCGGCATCGGACTGTTGTCCCTGTCGGGCTGGTTCATCACGGCGTCCGCCGTCGCGGGACTGGCCGGCGCCGGTCGCGCCTTCAACTATCTTTTCGCCTCTGGCGGCGTGCGCGGCTTTGCGCTTGGGCGCACGGTCGGGCGCTATGCCGAACGCATGGTCACCCATGAAGCGACGTTCCGGATTCTGGCGCGCCTGCGGCTCTGGGTCTTCGATACGGTTGCGCCGCTGGCGCCGGCCCGGCTGGGACGCATGCGCGGCGGCGACCTCCTCTCGCGGGTCACACAAGATGTGGACGCGCTCGACAGTCTCTATCTGCGCTTTGTCACGCCGGTGACCGCTGCTGTGACCGGGGCCGTGTTCGCGAGCGTCATCCTGGCCTTTCTCGCCCCTGCCGCCCTGCCCGGCGTGCTGGGGACCTTCCTGCTGGCGAGCGTCATTCTGCCATACTGGGCGGCCCGGACCGCACGCCAAGCCGGTCAGGACCTGACAGGCGAGGCCAGCACATTGCGCGCCGAGGCGGGCGACCTCGTCTCCGGCCTTGCGGAGCTCAAGGCCTATGGCGCAACACACCGCATTATCGATCGGATCGAGACCGCCAATGCAGGTCTTGTCGACGCCCAGACCCGGTTATCGTCCGTCTCGATGATCAATGGCGCCATACTCGCCCTCGCCGCGCCCCTGAGTTTCGTGCTCGGCTTCGGACTCGCCGCCGCCTCCGGCGCCGCAGCCCCCGTTTCAGCCCTCGCCGGCTTCATCGCCTTCGCCCTCTTTGAAGCCGCTGCGCCCCTGGTTCAGGCCGCCGAGCTCTATGGCAAGACGACAGCCTCGGCGCGCCGCCTGAAGGCGCTCACGGAAATCACGCCGGCGGTCAGCGATCCCGCCCGCCCCGCCCCGCTGCCCGAGGGGTGGGACCTGTCCCTGAAAAACGTGACTTTCCGCTATCCCGAGACAGATACAGACATTCTTGACGGCATCGACCTGTCCCTGCCCGAAGGCGGACGACTGGCGCTGGTCGGCGCATCCGGCGCCGGCAAGTCGAGCGTGATCAAATTGCTGATGCGGTTCTACAGCGCGCAGGGGGGCGCTATCACCTTGGGCGGGGCAGCACTGGACGCTCTCGCCATCTCAGATGTTCGCAGCCGGTTCGCGCTGGTGGATCAGCGGGCCGAACTTCTCTCGACCACGCTGCGCGCCAATCTGCGCCTGGCCGATCCGGATGCCGAAGAGGACCGTCTGTGGGACGCGCTCGCACGCGCCGGAGCCGCCGATTTCGTCCGCCGTCTGCCCGAAGGCCTCAAGACCTGGACCGGGGAGCTGGGCGGGCTTGTCTCTGGCGGACAGGCGCGGCGGATCGCCCTGGCGCGCGCCTTCGTCAAGAACGCCCCGGTGCTCTTGCTCGACGAGCCGACAGAAGGGCTCGACGAGACGACCGAGGCGGACTTCCTGGATGCGCTGGACCTTTGGCTGGACGAGGACCCGCGTCGCAGCACCCTTATGGTCACGCATCGCGTCAGGCTTCTGGAACGCGCCCGGCAGATCGCGGTTCTTGAGAACGGGCGTATCGCGGCGGCCGGGCCGGCTGGCGATTTGCGCCAGTCCGACACAGCGCTGAAACGGCTGTTCCCGTCACTCTAGCCTATGGCGGAGGCGGGTTCGGCGGTTCGCGATCGGTATTGCCGAAGCCCGGATCCACGACAATGCGCTGACCGGTCTGTGAATTGCGCAGCACCACCTGGTAGCGATAGGTGAAAAAGCAATTGCACTTGTCGATCACGATCACGCTCTGGCGACCGTCATCCCCGAAGGCGACCTCGAAATCCTGGTCCGACGGCATGATGGCGATGCCGTCCCAGGTCCGGCCATCCAGTTCGAAGCGTTCGAACTCCCAGCCGCCGGTCATGATCACGAAAATCAGCTTGGTCGGAAAATTGATCGAGAAATTGCCTTCATTCTCACCAACATAGGCGGCAAACGTCTGGACGAGTTCATCCCCGACCTCGCGGACCGTCGGCTGAACATAAACCCCGATATGACGCACATCGAGACCGGGAAGTCCCAGCGCCTTGATGCGCTCGACCTGCTTGTCCACTCCGCTCATGTCAGCCCCCTTGATATGGCGCAGCCTGCGCCGTGTCCGCCTGATCAATCTCGTCCCAGAACTGCGTGAATCCCCGGCTCGCATAGCCGCGAGCCTCAAGTGCGCGCCGGACCTGCATAGCCTGCGCGATATCGCCAAGCCGCCAGTAAATGCGTGATTCCAGGTCAGCCGCAGCCAGACGCCGAGGCTCCGCGATCATGCCCAGCTGGTTGAGCGCCGAGCGATACATGGTTTCAGCCTCGCCCTGACGCCCCAGCGCCGAGAGCGCCTGTCCCCGGACATAATACGCGTTCGCCAGGGCGCTTCGCGCGATTTCCTTGCCGTTTGCGATGGATTTCTCCCCGGCGCTAATCGCCTGGGTCGCTTCCACAATGGCTGTCTCATACGAGCCCGCCCTCAGCGCCAGCTCGCCTGCAAGCGTCATCGCCCAGGTCCGGGTCAGATACAGGGTGTCATTCTCGCCGGATTCATTCGTGCGCGCCGCCAGACGTCTCGCTTCGCCAATCAGCAATTGGGCGCGCACCATCTCACCCCGGCTCATCGCGAGCCGGGCCCGCTGGTAGATCAGCTGGACATAGATGCGACCATAGGAATCGTTCTCCGGCGATTGCGTAAAGAGGGCGTTGACGGTGTCGAGCGCCTCGTCCAGCAATTCCGCGCTGCGCTCGTCCTCACCCAGCTCTGTCGCGATGCCGGCGATTTCACCCTGGGTATGCGCCACGTTCAGCAGCAGGCGCGACACGCCCGGAGACTGTTCCAAGTCCTGGCGATAGAGCGACAGCTCGCGTTCGCGGGTCGCAAGCGCGTCTCGCAGCGCCCCGGCGTCACGCTGGGCGTCGGCCAGCCAGCCCAGCGTATTGCCAAGGTCTGACAGACCAATGACATGCGCCTCGATCAATCCGTTTTCAAAGATGTCCACCGCTTCTTCAAACAGCGCGGTCGCGGACACCGGGTTGCCGGTATCAAGATCGATGACGCCCAGATTGAGCGCGGCGTAACCGCGCTCGGCCTGATAGCTGGGATTGTCAGGCTCGCGCGCGACCAGGGTCTCGGCCAGCTCGGCATAGATATCCATATAGTCGCCGGCGGTTGCTATATCCCCGCTGCGATAGGCCTGGTTACCGACCCAGTAGGCCGATTGCGCGTGATCGTAGACACGTTGAAGATTGTTCGGCGCGCGGTTCAGCAGGGCCTCGGTCATCTCGAAAGCCGCCAGAAACGCCTCGCGGGCCTCTTCAGGCTGACCATGCACGTCGCGCGCTTCACCAATGAGATTGAACAGGCGCGCGCGGCGACCCAGCTCGTCATCCGAAAGCCCGGCGACGGACGTCTCCAGATATGTGCGCGTCAACTCGTCAGCCAGTCGGATCAGGGTTTCCTGACTCGCCGCACGCGGCAGGTTCTCGGTGATGTCGGTCAGAAGGCGGCTGGTGAAAGCCTGCGCCTGCGCGGCTTCGTCCTGATAGGCGCTGATCTGGTCGGCCTGCCAGACCGTGACGCCCAGCAACAGGGCGCAGGCGGTTGCAAGCCCGGTCGCCAGAGGCCGATGCGCCACGCTGCTCGCCACGGTGCGCGCCAGCGTGATGCCGGCGTCAGAACTGCATTCATGCGCGATCTCGTCGGCAATGATCTCGACACTGGTCTCGTCATTGTAGAGCGCCCCGATCACCGGGGGCCTGGGCAGCGTCCAGAACGATCCATTACTGCGCCGCTCGGCCCGCAAGGCCATGGGCAAAACGGGCCTTTCGGTCTCCACACCGACAATGTGGATGTGGCGCATCCCGTGGGACCATGTGAAATCTTCCAGAAAATTGTTGAGCGTCTGGCACTTGAGAGCCGCCGGAGAGGACAGGACGAAAAGCCGCGCCTTCTTCTCGGCCACGCCCACTTCCGCGGACAGAACAGCGCGCACGCCGCGATCCAGCAAAGCCTGTTTCAAACGCTCGGCGCGCGCCTCATCGGCGCTGGCTGCGGCGATGATCACCAGAGGCTGTTTTCTGGAGCTCAATGATTCAGTTCCTGAAATGACGAAATGACCCCATGGCTTTGTATAGCGTCTTGAATGACATGGCTGCATCAGGATTAATGCAGCGTAGACCATCTTGCTCCTGTCAGCTCCAAAAATCTCTCTCAAGAGGCGAAAAGCCGCGGACGAAGCATTGCGGAAAAGCTTTGCACAAGCTGTTGAATTAGTTCAATTAATATAATTATCAGAAGATTGTTCAATTTCTTGAAGCGCTTGAGCTCACACAAGAAGCGCAGCGCCAACTCGCCAGAACACTCACATTTTTTCTTGTGGAAAGGTCGCGATTCTCCGGGCTCCGGCCCGCGGGGACAGGCTTGGCCGGCCGGACTGGTACGGGCGGTCGGACTCGAACCGACAAGGGCTTGCGCCCGGGGGATTTTGAGTCCCCTGCGTCTACCAATTCCGCCACGCCCGCACGCATGTCGACGCAAGCGGTCTGTATGCCTTGAAATCCTCACCTGGTCGAGCCCGGTTGTTCAGTTCCCGCTCCGGTTTGGGCTGTTTGCGAATCACGCGGCGCTCTCACATGGACGGCTCGCCCCCATCGCACTAGAAGTGAAGCGGTTTCAGCCTGACATAAGGTGATGTTGATGGCGCAGATAGAGCCTGACGAATCCCGGTCCGATCACCCCGAGCCCGGTGAAGATCTGGGGCTGACCGACGCGCTTGCCCGCATCGCCGAGACAGCGCCCGAGGACGGACTGACCCTGGGACAGTTCAGCGACGCCCTGGGCGAGCGCGTATTCGGCGCCTTGCTCTTTGCGCTCGCCATTCCGGTATGCATGCCCTTCCTTTATGGCGTGCCCCAGATTGTCGCCCTGCCGATGATGGCGATCGCCGCGCAAATGGCGGCGGGACGCGCCCATCCGTGGATGCCGAAAGGGTTTCGCGATCGCCCGCTGGACAAGCCCAGCCTTGTCCGCATCGCCCGCTGGTCCAAGAAATGGTTCGGCTGGCTGGAAGCTCTGGCGCGACCGCGTTTCAGCGCCCTCTCCGGCCCCACAGCGGAACGGGTGGTCGGCGCAGTCTTCGTTCTGTTCTGCACCTCGATCCTGATCCCCCTGCCCACCACCAACACGGCGCCCGGCATCGGCATCGCCATCGCCTCGATCGGCCTGATCACCCGAGACGGACTTCTGGTGCTCGCTGGTCTCATTCTCGGGATTTTCTGGATCAGCCTGCTCATCATCGGCTTCACGTTCTTTGGAGCGGCGTTTATCGACCTGCTCAAAGAGTTCATTCTGGGCCTGATCGGTGCTGGCGGCTGAGGCTGCGACGCCCTGTCCCTCGCTCTTCTCGCCACGCTGACCTAGGTTCATGACCATGCCCGTACTTCCCCCCCTTCTGGACCGATGGACCCGTCCCGACACCTGGCCGCTCATCGGAGCCCTCGTGTCCGCCAGCCTGTTGCTGGGCGCGTTCGGATTTGAAGTGATCGGGCGCTATGCGCCTTGCCCGCTATGCATCGAGCAACGCTGGGCGCACGCCTATCTGCTGTTCGCCGGACTGGTCCTGTTCATAGGCCTCAACGTCCTCAGGCCCATGAACGCCCTTGCTGCACGGGCGGCCACGCTGGTTATCGCCGCCCTGGCCGGGTTCAGCGCCTGGCGCGCAGGTTACCATGCGGGCGGCGAATACGGATTCTGGCGGCTTGACTGTCTGGCCGCGGACACCAGTTCCGTCAGCGTCGAGGATCTGCTTTCCTCGCTGAGCACCGCGACCAATGTGGTGCTGTGCGATGAACCGGCCTGGACCCTTCTGGGCGTGTCCATGGCGGGGTACAACGCCCTCATCAGCGGCCTTCTGATGCTGGTCTCGATCCTCATCGTGTTCCGCGAACCCTATCGGAGCGAGTAATGGCGCAACGCAAGACCATCCGTCGTCCGGGCCGCAAGGCCGACGCCTCGCGCATCGAATCCATGGTGCGTGTGGACCATGCCGGCGAGTACGCCGCCGTGGCGATCTACCAGGGCCAGCGCGCCGTCTTCAAGGGGCGTCCGGAGAAGGCACGCATCGCCAGCCAGCTGGTGCATATGGAAGCGGACGAGCAGCACCATCTGCAGGCCTTTGACGACCATATCCGCGACGGCAAGGCGCGCCCGACCCTGCTCTCGCCCATCGCCAATCTGGCAGGCTTTGCACTCGGCGCCGGCACCGCGCTTCTGGGCGAGAAAGCCGCCCACGCCTGCACCGAAGCGATCGAAGCGGTGATCGAGGGCCATTACGATGATCAGGTGCAGGAGCTGCGTTGGGCGGGACGCGATGCGCTGGCCGATCAGTTCGCCCAGTTCCGGGACGAGGAAACCGCGCACAAGGATCTCGCGGTAGAGGAAGGCGCCAAGAGCGCGGCCGGGTATCCCGCCCTTTCGGCGCTCATCTCCACGGGTTGTCTCACCGCCATCGCCCTGTGCACGCGGATCTAGCGCTCGAGCGCCTTGAGCCGCTCCACCGCCGCCATCTTGTCGATGGCCGCCTTCACATAGACATCAAGCGCTGCGCCATCTGAATAGTCCGCGTCGGCGGTGAAGTGTACGCGGCGGTCGGCCTTGAGCTTGGCGGTCTTTTCCGCGCCCTTGGCGTCACCCGCGGGATGAACCGCGATGGACACCCCGCCCTGCTCCTTGACCGTGCGCATGCAGGGCACATCGGTGTCGCCGTCACCCACATAGATCATGTTCCGAAAGGGCACCGGACGGTCATCCTCGGGCACATAGGCGTTGACCTCGGCATGGTCGGAGAGGTCCAGCGCGCCCTTGTTGATGCGGAACAGGAACTGGGTCTTGTTGGTGTAGTTCACAGCCGACGCCGCCCAGACCGGCACGTCATCGGCATTGTATTTGAATTCGCTGGCGAAGATCGCGTCGAACTCCTTGCCCACCGCGCTCGCCGCGATCATCTCCTTAAGCCCGGACGAGATGATGTAGTGCTGCACCCGGACGCCACGCGCTTCGCCGTATTCGCGCAGGCGCTGGAACCAGCCTTCGGCGACGCCGGGAAAGAAGCTGACGGACTGGCCGTGACGTTCGATATCCTCGCGGCGGAAGCGCACATCCTCACGCTGGGCGGCTTTCACCATCTCATGCATGTAGATGAGGATATTGTCCGCACCGAGACGGGCCGCCTCGCCATTCACCCGTCCCCAGAACGCGCCGATCTCCTCACCGATCTCGGGTATGAAGGAATGCTCCTGCATGGAGCCGGGGCTCAGCGTGCCGTCAAAATCATAGGCGAGGGCGATGGTGGGCGCGTGTGTCATGGATCGCGATGAAGCCTGTTTCGGATCGGCGTGCAAGCAGGCCTTTCCCTAGGCCTCCAGCTCCACATCCCAGTAGAGATAATCAAGCCAGCTTTCGTGCAGGTATTTGGGCGGAAAGCGCCGCCCCTGGGACTGCAGCTGATGCTGGCTGGGACGATCCGCATCGCGCAGCAGCGGCATCTTGGCCTCACGCGGCGTACGCCCGCCCTTCTTAAGGTTACACGGCGCACAGGCGGCGACGATATTGTCCCAGGTGGTCCGGCCGCCATAGGCGCGCGGCACCACATGATCAAAGGTCAGCTGGTCGAGCTTATCCGTGCCGCAATACTGGCAGCGGAAGCCGTCGCGCAG
>NZ_DJIQ01000013.1:0-7130 GCF_002433705.1 Oceanicaulis sp. UBA6590 | reverse complement strand
GAGAAGGGCAAGCTGTTCGGCGTCAGTGAAGCGAACGAGCCGGACGCCTAGGACCTTACGCGGCCAGCGTCAGATCATGTCTCAAACGCGCAACTTGTCCGAAAACCGGTTCCCGCTTTTCGGGTTGCGCTCCTAGAACTCATCCACCATCAGGCTGTCATCAGTGATGCAGCCATCAAGCCGCCAGCCCGCGCCGTCATCCTGCGCCAGCAGGTCCGTCAGCCAGGGCAGCAGCTTCAGCAGACGCTCCTCGAGCTGGAAGGGCGGGTTCACGACGACCACCCCGGCTCCGGCCAGCGGGCCCTCTTCGCTCAGCTCGCGCACCCACATGTCGGCGCGCAGCAGCTTCTCGCCCTCCAGCCCCTGATCGGCGATCAGCCATTCGGCGAGCCCCACGTCAAACCGCTCCTGCGCCCACAGATCCTTGAGCGGGCGCCAGAAGATGAAGGTGCCGGTCGGCCAGCGCTCCAGCGCGGATTTGGCGGCCTGGGCCATGAAGGCCATCTCGTCGCGATGCTCGAAGGGCGGATCGATGATGACCAGACCCCGTTTTTCGCGCGGCGGCACGAGGCCCGGCAGGGCGCGATAGCCGTCCATCGCCTGCACCTTCACCCGGGCATCGCGCGCATAGCGACGGTCGAGCGTGACGGAATCATCCTTGTGCAGCTCGCACAGATGGATGCGGTCGTCCTGGCGCGCGAGCCGCGCCGCGATTTCAGGCGAACCGGGATAGGCGGTCAGGGCGTCGCCGTCATTCATGGCGCGGATCACGTCGAGATAGGGGTTGAGCGCATCATCAAGCTCGGCCGGAGCCGTCGTCTTGAGCAGGCGCCCGACGCCCTCTTTCCATTCCGGGCTGCGGCGCGCCTCATCCCCGGTCAGGTCATAGACCCCGACGCCCGCATGCGTGTCGATCACCCGGTAGGGCTTGGCCTTTTTCCCAAGATGTTCAAGGCATTGCGCCAGAACCAGATGCTTGAGCACATCGGCGAAATTACCGGCATGGAAGGCGTGGCGGTAGTTCATGGGGTCTCGCTTGACGCTAGAGGCGGATCATTCGGGCCGGGCAAGGAACAAATGTGACGAAACTGTAAGAGATCACATCTTTGCTCTCACCGGCTCTCCAGCCTAGTTTGTCACACTTGTACGGCAATCAAGAGGGGAGGGCTTGGAGATGTCGCAGTTTCGCAGCCTGTGGTTTGCAGCGGCCATCGCAGCCATTTCAGCGGGTGCGCCCGCATTCGCCCAGGACGAGGGCGAAGACGAAACGGAAACCATCGAGAGCTTCACGGAAGAGTTTGAAGTCATCGACGGTCTGTTTCCGCTTTATCGCGATCCGGAGAATGGCGATCTCTACATGGAGATCGCAGCCGATCAGCTCGATGACGAGTTCGTCTATTTCACCTACGCCGAAGATGGCGCGCCGCGCACCGGTCTGTTCCGCGGTCAGTTCCGCGACAACCGCGTTCTGAGCTTCGCCAAGCACTATGGCGAGATCGAGATCAGCGCCGAGAACACCAACTTCTCCTTTGACGCGGACAACGCCCTGTCGCGCGCCTCGCACGCCAACATCACCCGCGCGCCGCTGGCCGTGCTGGAGATCGCCGCGGAAACCGAAGGCGACGACGATGGATCGGACCGCTATCTCGTCCAGATCGATTCGCTCCTGAGCGGTGAGGATCTGTCCCAGATCAAGCCGAACGCTCCGCGCGGCCCGGGCGCCGAGAACGCCTTCTCCATGGGCCGCCTGTCTGGCGACCGCACCCGCGTTCTGGACGTGCGCAACTATCCTGAAAACACGGATGTGGTCGTTGAATACGTCTACACCGAGGATTCCCCGCGCAATGGCGGCGGTGAGGAAATCACCGACGCGCGCGCCGTGGCGGTGACGGTTCAGCACAGCTTCCTGGCGCTGCCGGAAGACGGCTATGAGCCGCGGGCGGATGATTTCCGCGTGGGCTATTTCGGCCAGCGGATCACCAATCTGACCGATACCAGCGTCACGCCCTATGACGACGTGATCAATCGCTGGCGTCTGGTAAAACAGGACCCGACCGCCGAGATCTCCGATCCGGTCGAGCCCATCGTGTGGTGGATCGAGAACACCACCCCGGTCGAACTGCGCGACACCATCCGTGACGCCGCCCTGACCTGGAACATCGCCTTTGAGGCCGCGGGCTTCTCCAATGCGGTCGAAGTGCGGGTGCAGCCTGACGACGCCGACTGGGACGCCGGCGATATCCGCTACAACGTGCTGCGGTGGACCTCCTCGCCGACCCCGCCCTTCGGCGGCTATGGCCCGAGCTTCACCAATCCGCGCACCGGCGAGATCATGGGCGCGGACATCATGCTGGAATACGTCTTCCTGACGAACCGCATCCGCTATTCCGAACTGTTTGACGTGGCGGGCCTGAGCCAGTGGCTGCCGGCCGAGCAACTGGCGGAAATGACCGGCGAGCCGGTGATCGAGCATGATCACGACTCCCACGGCGCCATGTGCAATTTCGCCGAGCACCTGCAAATGGAGACCATGGCGGGACTCGCCACGCTTCAGGCTCAGGGCGCCTCCACCGTCGAGATCGACGAGCTGATCCGTCAGTCCTTGCACTATCTCGTGATCCACGAGATCGGTCACACCATGGGCCTGATGCATAACATGCGCGCCAGCTCGACCGTCTCGCTAGAGGATCTCGCCAGCGGCGAGCGGGTGACCGGCTCGATCATGGATTATCCGGCGCTCAACCTGCCTCATAATGGCGAGGAGACCGTGCAGTATTCCCAGGAAACGCCCGGGCCCTACGACATCTGGGCGATCAGCTATGGCTACACGCCGGAAACGGACGCCCTGCCGGCCATCCTGGAGCGCTCCACCGATCCCGAACTGGCCTTCGGCAATGACGCCGACGACATGCGCAGCCCGGGCATCCATTCGGATCCGCGCGTGATGATCAACGACCTCTCCTCCGACCCCGTCACCTGGGCGGGCGAGCGCGTCGCCGTCATCAACGACACCCTGCGCACCCTCCCCGAGGAGTTCGAGATCGAGGGCGAAACCTACCAGCCGCTCCTGACGAGCTATCTGGTGCTGTCCGGCCAGCGCTTTGGCGCCGCCAACGTCGCCAGCCGGCATATCGGCGGGATCTACAACAACCGGTCCGTGGTGGGTCAGCCGGGCGCCGAGACGCCCTTCATTCCGGTGCCGCGCGAGAAACAGGAACAGGCGCTTGAAGTGCTCGACGCCGCCCTGTTCGGCCCGGACGCCTTCACGGCGGAAGAAGCCTATCTCGATCACCTGCAGCGCCAGCGCCGTTTCTTTGACCATTTCGGCTCTGACGAGGATCCGGCCCTGCATGATCGCGCGTTCAGCCAGCAACGGGCCGTGATGGCGCACCTGCTGCACCCGAACATGCTCGATCGCATGAATGACGCCCGTCAGTATGGCGGCGACTATCCGGTCGCCGACTATCTGCAGGACCTGACCCAGGTGGTCTACGCCGACGATATTCGCGGCGAGCCCAACACCTACCGTCAGAACCTGCAGGTGGAATATCTGCGGACGCTGATCGGCATCACCGGCAATGACGAGTATTCGCCGGTGGCCCGCTCGGCCGCACTCGCCTCCATCCAGGATGTGAAGGGCTGGGTCGGCCCCGACTGGATGCCGGATCTTACCGGCTCCCGCGAAGCCAAGGCGCACCGCGCCCACCTTCGTACGCTGATCGCCGCCTTCGAAGACTAGGTCGCGACGCTTCTGACCGCCCCCGTCTCCGGACGGGGGCGGTTTTCGTTTGGGGACAGGCATATGTCTGAACTTGACCAGCAACCGCCTGGGTCCTCACAACAGACCATCATGACACTCGCGCCCGGCCCGCTTCGGGACGTGAGGCGACAAGGGGAAAGGAGACGGACATGTTCCGTACCGCCGCAGCTGCGCTGAGCGCAGCGCTCATGCTTGCAACGCCCGTACTGGCCCAGAATGACGACACGCCCGAGATCCCGGAAGCGGGTCGCTGGGAATCGACCGGCCAGGTCAATGCGGGGGGCGAACGCGTTCGCTATCGCGCCATCGCCGCCGAGACCTATCTTGAGAATGAAGACGGCGAGCCGACCGGCTCGATCTTCTCCACCACCTATTTGCGTGACGGCGTGTCCGATCCGCGCACGCGTCCGGTGGCCTTCATCTTCAATGGCGGGCCGGGCTCGGCCTCGCTCTGGCTGCACATGGGCATGTTCGGCCCGCAGCGCGTGGTTCTGCCCAGCGAACCGCCGGGCGATGACGGCGCAGCGCCCTTCACCGTGCGCGAGAACCCCGAAAGCCTGATCGACGCGGCTGATCTGGTCTTCATCGACCCGGTGGGCACGGGCTGGAGCCGTCCGCTGGGCGACACCGATGCAGGCGAGGAATTCTGGGGCGTGGATGAGGACGCCCGGTCGGTGGCGGATTTCATTCGTCGCTGGCTGACCGAGAACCAGCGCTGGGCCTCGCCGAAATACATCATCGGCGAAAGCTATGGCACCACGCGCTCCGCCGCGCTGATGCGTCAGCTCGAGGCCGGTTGGAATGACGTGTCCATCAATGGCGTCATCCTGATTTCCTCGGTTCTGGACTTCTCGCTCGACGCCACGGATCCGGGCAATGAGGTCGCCTATGTCGGCCTGCTGCCCGGCTATGCGGCGGCAGCCTGGTATCACGAGAAGGTGGATCGCAGCGCCTGGAACAATGATTTCGACGCTTTCATCGAGGCGTCGCGCAGCTTCGCCACGGACGAATACCTGCCGGCCCTGGTGCGCGGTCAGAACATCGACCCGCAAACCCGCGCCGCCGTTATTGATCGTCTGGCGAGCTTCACCGGTCTGTCCCGCACCTTTATCGAGCGCGCCAACATGCGGGTGAACCTGTCGCGCTTCCGCACGGAGTTGCTGCGCGATCAGGGCGTGTCCGTTGGTCGGTTCGACGCCCGCTTCACCGGACCCGAGGAAGATGGCGTCTCTGAAAATCCCGAGGGCGATCCCTCCGGCTATGGCATTGACGGCGCCTACACCGCCTCGATGCTCGATTACTACACCCGCACCCTGGGCGTAGACATCACCCGCCCCTACACGCCGCTGGGCGGCGTGCGTCAGTGGAACTGGGACGCTGGCCCGGCGGGCGGCGAGAACAGCTATGTCAACGTCTCGCCCTGGCTGGAGCGCGCCATGCGTCAGAACAGCGATATGCGCGTGATGGTGGCCAATGGCTATTACGACCTCGCCACGCCGTTCTTCGCGACCGAGCTGACATTCAACCGCCCCGGTTATGACCAGAGCCGGATCGACATGCATTACTACCCGGCCGGTCACATGATGTATCTGCACCAGCCCTCGATCGAGCAGCTGGCTGAGGACGTGCGCAATTTCATCGAATAAGCGCGACAGCCTTCATTCAGAACGAGAAAGCCCCGGAGCGCTGCTCCGGGGCTTTTTCATTCGCGTTTGAAAAGGCCCTATTCGCCTTCGAACGCCACCAGGCTCGCCACCTTCACGCCATGGCTCTCGATCAGCTTGGCGCCGCCAATATCGGGCAGGTCGATGACGAAGGAGCAGCCGACCACCTCGCCGCCTGCCGCCCGGATCAGCTTGATCGCCGCTTCGGCTGTGCCGCCGGTGGCGATCAGGTCATCCACGATCAGGACGCTCTCGCCCGGCTTGATGGCGTCGGTATGGATCTCGACCTCGTCCGTGCCGTATTCGAGCTCATAGGACTGGCTGATCGTCTTGTGCGGCAGCTTGCCCTTCTTTCGGATCGGCACGAAGCCGACCGAAAGCTGGTGCGCAACCGCGCCTCCCAGGATGAAACCGCGCGCCTCGATCCCCGCGACCTTGTCGATCTTCTTGCCCGCATGGGGAAAGACCATCGCATCCACCGCAGCGCGAAATGCGCCCGGATCGCCCAGCAGCGTCGTCACATCCCGGAACATGATGCCGGGCTTGGGATAATCGGGAATGGTGCGAATGGCGGACTTGAGGTGGTCCATGGGGTGCTCCGGCTTGAAGGTGACAGGCAGGCGCACCCTGCCCTCTGGGGCCTGAGCATTGAAGAGGCTGGATACAGCGTCAAGACGCTTCGTCGTCAGTGGCGGGGCCGGCTCTGGCGCAATCGCATCACGCCAGAGCGTTCAGCCGCGATTGATCACGGCGCAATCGAACCGGTCGCCGTGTCGCAGTAATAGATGATGCTGGACGTGCTGTACGCTGTCTGCGTCCCCGAGACCGGGCCCGGCACAACGCCGCCCTGCAGGCACATTTCAATGCTCAGCCCGACGACTTCGGTTTTCGAGGCGTCACTGTAATAGACAGTGCTGTAGACCGGTTCGATGGATCGCGCATAAAGCGCGCCGGCCACGCCAGCCGTGAGGGTCAGGGCTGCGCAAACAGTAGCAAGCATTTTCATGGCGTTTCTCCTGTCTGGAGAATTCAGGCTACGCACTCGCCTTTTGAGAGTCAAATTATCGCGCAAACGCCTATGCCGGGTATAAACGGCCTGGACCAAAGCAAACGGCCCGCCAGCTGAACGCTGGCGGGCCGTCTTGAAACGCACGGGCGGACCCGTGACTGCGGAAGGTCGAGCCTAGCCGCGATCCGCCACGTAGCGGGCTTCACGGGTGCGCTCCACATGAAGGGAGCTCAACCCTTCATGAGACACGGCGCTGACCACATGCTCGACAACGTCGGCGCGGCAATACGCCTGTTCGTTGGCCTGCAGGGCGAGCGCCTCGCAATAGCGAGCGGCTTCCACGTTGAGACGCTGATAAGCCACGCGAACAGCCTGCTCGGAAGTCAACTCGGCGCGGTCCACGGCGAAGGTGAATTCCTGGGATTGCTGCGCGCTGGCGGCGAACAGGCCGGCCGAAGCCAGGACGGACGCAGCGGCGACGGTTTTGATGAGATGCTTCATTGGGTTCACTCCTCATTTTTGACGCGGCCCGCCGCGCCTCTCGGCATTGCGGTCCGCTATTAGGGCTTGAGCCGGTCCAGTCCTTCTCCAGGGGGGTGAAGCCTGCGCGCTGAAGTCTCGACTTTCGCCTTGGTTATTGTTCTGTCACCCAACAGTCATATAAATGTAATACATCTGGATACGGATGAAAAGTGGG
>NZ_DJIQ01000009.1:0-6889 GCF_002433705.1 Oceanicaulis sp. UBA6590 | reverse complement strand
GCTGGAGCCAGGCGGCGCTGGCCGACAAGCTCGACGTCTCGCGCCAGACCGTGATCTCCATCGAGAACGGCAAGTATGATCCGTCCCTGCCGCTCGCCTTCAGGATTGCGCGAGTGTTCGGCCTGCCCATCGAGACGATTTTCGACGATGAGAACGCCGGCTAGTCCAGCGTGCGGCGATACCGGCTCAGGGCCAGCGCGGCGATCACCAGGAACAGTACGGCCAGCGGCCAGAGCTCGCCCGTAATGTCCGGCAATCCCGCCCCCTTCAGCATGATCTCGCGCACCGCCTTGATGAAATGGGTGGTCGGCAGGGCGTTGCCCAGCACTTGCGCCCATCCCGGCATGCCGGCGAAGGGGAACATGAAGCCGCTCAGAAGGATCGAGGGCAGAAAGACGAAGAACGTCATCTGCATCGCCTGCATCTGGCTGCGCGCGATGGTGGAGAACAAAAAGCCCAGCGACAGGTTCACCAGTACGAACAGGCTGACCGCTGCTGCGAAGGCGAAGGGGTCGCCCAGAAAGGGCACGTTGAACAGCCCCAGCGCCAGCACCAGCATCAATCCGGTCTGAAGGACGCCGACCGCGATATAGGGCGCGATCTTGCCGGCCATGACCTCGATGGGGCGCGTCGGCGTGGACAGCAGGGTCTCAAGCGTGCCGCGCTCGGCTTCGCGGGTGATCGCCATGGAGGTCATCATCGCCATGGTCATGGTCAGGATGGTCCCCAACAGCCCCGGAACGATGTTCACCGCGGTCCGGCCCGCGGGGTTATAGCGCCGGTGCACGATGGCCTCGACCGGGCTTTGATCATCCACCTGATGCGTTTCAGGGCTGAGGGCTTCGGAGACGATACGGGCGAAGGCGCTCGATGCGCCCCCGGCTGCGATAGGGTCGGTCGCATCCACATCCAGAAGGATTTGCGGACGTTCGCCGCGGGCATAGGCGCGCTCGAAATCGGGCGGAATGCTGAGCACGAAGCCGGCCTGGCCGCTGACCAGAGCGTCATTCGCCGCCTCGGCCCCGTCCACGCGTCCGATGATGTCGAAATAATTGCTGGTCTCCATCGCTTCCACGATAGCGCGGCTGGCGGGTCCCCAGTCGCCGGCCTCGACCAGCGTGCGCATATGCCTGGGGTCGGAGTTGATGGCGTAGCCGAACAGCAAGAGCTGCATGACCGGGATCGCGACCATGATGGCGAAGGTGAGCCGGTCGCGCCGCATCTGGACGAACTCCTTGGCGGCGACTGCAAGCACGCGGGCGAAGGAGCCCTGAAAGCCGTCGCTCATTGTCCGCCCTCCCTTCCGGTCATCAGATAGATGAAGGCCTCTTCCAGCCCGGTCTTGGCGGGGCTGACCTCCAGCCCCTCCTGTTCGCGATAGGGGGCCAGCGCGGCTTCCAGTTGTTCCGGATCCTTGCCGCTGACATGGATGGCGGATCCGAAACGGGCGATCTGGTCGACGCCGGGCGCTGTCTTGAGCGCCTCATAGACGGGGGACAGCGTGCGGCCTTCAATGCGCCAGGTGGTCAGGCCCACAGCGGCGGGAATGTCGCTCGCGGGTGCGTCGATCAGCTTGTGGCCATAGGCGATGAAGGCGATGAAATCGCATTGCACGGCCTCGTCCATGTAATGGGTGGAGACAAGCACGGTGACGCCCTGGGCGGCCAGCTTGCGGATGCGGTCCCAGAAATCGCGCCGCGCCTTGGGATCGACCCCGGCGGTAGGCTCATCCAGCAACAGAAGGCCGGGATTGTGGAGCGAGGCGGCGGCCAGCGCCACGCGCTGTTTCCAGCCTCCGGACAATTGCCCGGTCAGCTGTTTCGCCCTTGGGGTGAGGTCATATTCCTCAAGTGCGGCGTTCACGACCGCCTTGCGGTCTTTCAGGGCGTGCAGGCGCGCCATGAATTCAAGGTTCTCGCGCACGCTCATGTCTTCATAGAGCGAGAAGCGCTGGGTCATGTATCCCACCCGCGCCTTGATGGCGCGGGTCTGGGTCCGGATGTCATAGCCCAGCGCGGTTCCCTGGCCTTCATCGGGGGTCAGCAGGCCGCACATCATGCGGATCGTGGTGGTCTTGCCCGAGCCGTTGGGGCCGAGAAAGCCGTAGATCGCGCCCTTGGGGACCTGCATGTCGAAGTCATCAACGACGGTCTTGTCGCCGAAGCGCTTGGTCAGCCCCCGGACCTCGATGGCGTACTCGCTCATCAGCCGGTGCCCGACCGGAGTGCGAGACGGAGTGGAGCGCCGGGCGGCGGCGTCGCGCCGTCAAACCGGGCCTCGGCCCTGAAGACCAGACGGGAGCGTTCCTGATCGGAATAGATGATGGGCGGAGTAAACTCGGCTTCGGCATCGATCACGCTCAGCCGCGCCGTCATTGTGTCGGGACAGCCGTCACACTCGACCGCGAACGCATCGCCAATCTGATAGGCGCCGATCTGCTCCTCGGGCAGGAAGAGCACGGCATGCACTGCGCCATCGGGCAGGAAGCGCAAGCCGGGCGCGCCGGGGCCGGCGAGCTCGCCCTCTCGGGCCAGGACGCGCTCCACCCGGCCGTCAGCCGGCGCCCGCACGGTGCGGCGGGACAGGCTCTCCTCCAGACGCGCCGCATCCGCCTGTGCAGCGCGAGCGGATGCGGCCAGCGCCTGAAGCTGCCCATCCCGCGCCGGCATTTCGGCGAGCGTCAGGGCTTCACTCAGCTCGGCCACCCGCGCATTGGCGGTGGCGGCCGCCGCTTCCGCCTCGTCCAGCCGGGCCCTTGGGGCGAACCCCTGATCAAACAGGCGTTGGGCGCGGTTGAGCGCGTCCCTGGCCCGGACCTGTTCCGCGCGCGCCTGGCTCAGCCGGTCCCGGGCGGCTTCCACCTCCGGCGCCCGTCCGCCGGTCGAGGCGTCGGCCAGGCGGGCCTCGGCGGCTTCGGCCTGTTGACGCGCCGCTTCAAGCGCAAGCCGTTCCGCCTCGCTTTCCAGTGCCAATAAGGGCTCGCCCGCCGTCACTCTCTGCCCGTCCGTCACCCTGACGGTCTCCACGCGCCCGCTGGTTTCCGGCGCCAGCATCAGGAAGTCGCCTTCCGCATACCCGTAAAGCACCTCTGTGGCGGGCGGCGCGCAGGCGGTGAGGGTGAGCAGAATGAAGGCTGATAGAGCTGTGCGCATGTCAGCGCTCCCTGTGATGAGGCGGGGCGGGTTTGAGGCCATGAAAGAGAAGGTCGGCGAGCTGGTCGGCGAGCTCCGCCGGTTCAAGCTCGGGATCGCCCTCCTGAGCGAACAGGGTGGTGACAAGGACATGGGCGAGGACCGGCCCCATGAAGGCGCGAAGGGCGACCGGGGTCTGCACGGTGCGGAAGACGCCCTGCTCCATCCCCGCGGTGAGGATGCGGATGAGGGCGGCCTGTCCGACATTGATCACGCGCTGACGGTAAAAGTACGCAAGGTCCGGGAAGCGCGCGGCTTCGGCGAGGATGAGGCGCGGCGCGGCCGAGATTTCAGGCTGCGAGAGCGTGCTCAGGGCCATCCGCAGGCCTGTGCGCAGGGCGACTTCCGGATCAAGTTCCGCGCCCGCTTCCGCAAGGTCGCTCAGCGCATCGGCCACGCGCGCGGCGGATTGCTCGACCAGCGCTTCCAGCATGGCTTCCTTGGACGGGAAGTAGAGATAGACCGCGCCCTTGGACAGTCCGGCGCGGCGCGCGATGTCCTCGACCCGGGCGCTGGCGAAACCGGTTTGCGTGAAGACGTCGAGCGCCGCTGCAAGGATTTCCTCGGGGCGGGCTTCGGGGCGTCGGCGGCGGAGGGGCGCGGTCATGCCTCTTCATAACTGACCAGGTGGTCAGTAACAACATGAAACTGACCCGTGGGTCATTAAGGTTTCGTGACGGGCTTCAGGCTCTCCCCGCACGCCAGCACAGTTGACCGGACGGGGCTGGAGTTCTACTTGCGCTGCTTCAATCCACTTCACAGCAGGAAATGAGACCCGCGATGACCGATTTCGCCGCGCTCGCCCAGAACGCCAAGGCCTGGCCCTTTGAACAGGCGCGCCTGGTGGAGAAACGGGTGAAGAAGAGCGGGCTCAAGGGCGATGCGGTCATCTTCGAGACCGGCTACGGCCCGTCGGGCCTGCCCCATATCGGCACTTTCGGCGAAGTGGCGCGCACCGCGATGGTGCGCCACGCCTTCCGCGTGCTGACCGAGGATCAGTACCCGACCAAGCTCATCGCCTTCTCCGATGACATGGACGGCATGCGCAAGGTGCCCTCCAACCTGCCCAATCAGGACATGCTGGTTGAGCATCTGGGCAAGCCGCTGACCGATGTGCCGGATCCGTTCGGCACGCATGACGGCTTCGCCCAGCACAATAATGCGCGTTTGCGGGCCTTCCTCGACAGTTTCGGCTTTGAATACGAGTTCCGCTCAGCCACGCAGGAATACCGCTCGGGCGCCTTCGACGAGACGCTCATCCGGGCGCTCGAGAAGTTCGATGACATCATGGCGGTGATGCTGCCCACGCTGGGTGCGGAGCGTCAGGCGACCTATTCGCCCTTCCTTCCGATCTCGCCGACCACAGGCCGGGTGCTCTATGTGCCGATGAAGGCCATCGACGCCAAGGCCGGCACGATCACCTTCGAGGATGAGGACGGGACCGACATCACCCTGCCGGTGACGGGCGGGAACACCAAGCTTCAATGGAAGCCTGATTTCGGCATGCGCTGGGCGGCGCTGGGCGTTGATTTCGAGATGTTCGGCAAGGACCACCAGGCCAATGCGCCGATCTATTCCAGGATCTGTCGCATCCTCGGCGTCGAGCCGCCGGTGCAATATGTCTACGAGCTCTTCCTGGATGATCAGGGCGAGAAGATTTCCAAGTCCAAGGGCAATGGCCTGTCGGTCGAGGAATGGCTCAGCTATGCGCCGCAGGAATCGCTGTCCATGTACATGTTCCAGAAGCCGCGCACGGCCAAGCGCCTGTATTTCGACGTGATCCCCAAGGCGGTGGACGAGTATCGCCAGCATCTGCGCGCCTATCCCGATCAGGCCGAGGACAAGCAGCTGGAGAACCCGGTCTATCACATCCATGACGGCGAACCGCCCAAGGCGGGCGCGGACATCAGCTATTCCCTGCTGCTGAACCTCGTCTCCGCGGCCAACGCGCCGGACAAGGCGACGCTCTGGGGTTTCATCGCCAAGTATGCCCCGGACGTGACGCCGGAGAGCGATCCTTTCCTGGATCGTCTGGCGGGCTATGCGCTGGCCTATTACGAAGAGCAGGTCAAACCGCACAAGACCTATCGCGCCCCCACCGATATGGAGCGGGCGGCGATGCAGGATCTGCTGGCGCGGTTCAGGGCGCTCGATCCGGCCGAAACCGACGCCGAGCTGATCCAGACCGAGGTCTACGCTGCGGGCAAGAGCCAGCCGTTCGAGAATCTGCGCGACTGGTTCCAGGGGCTCTATGAAGTCCTGCTGGGGCAGAGCCAGGGGCCACGCTTTGGCGGTCTTGCCGCGCTCTATGGCTTGCCGGGCACGATCGCGCTGATCGAGCGGGCGTTGGCGGGCGAGGATCTATCTAAAGTCTAGGTTGCGCCAAGGCCGAGGAAGCGCCCCGCAGCATGACTGTTGCGGGGTTTTTCCGGTTTTGGAATGCAACCCCAGATGTGTTGACGGTTCAATCATGGGCGTATTTCATTTCTCCTGTTCGGTGTGCAAATTCAATTCATGGTTTGACGCGCGGCAAGCCGAGGTTGGGTCATCCTGAGCACAGCAAAGGGCTTGTCAGCCCGTAACAAAGGAGACTTACATGAAAGCGTTCACTCTTGGTCTTTCACTTCTCGCTTCGGCTGCGGCGCTTGCTGTCCTCCCGGCCTCTGCGGTTTCTGCAGGGCAGCCTGAGCCTGTCTACTACATCACCTATTATGCGGATGCGGCGATGACCCAGCCGGTCGGCTATGTTCAGCAGGTCTGCGACAGCTGGGGCGTCGGCTATGGCCCGACCTTCGGTGAGTATGGTCCCTATGAAGACCGTTTCCTCGCTGGCTATTGCCAGGATGGCGTCCTGATCTGGATCTAGGACATCGCCGTCATCTGAACGTGTTTTCCAGCGCTATGACTCCGACCCCCGCCGTTCTGAACGGCGGGGTTTTGATTTTCGGGTTGTTGACGAAACAACCCACAGGGGTATTCTGTCCTTGTGGGTCAGTCACCGGCGTCGCACAGGCAATCAACTGTATGCCGTCGCCGGGGAACTCAAACTGCGTCGAACCCTGCCCCTGAGGGGCGTTCACCCGCTGCGGGCTGTTCATGACAGCGCGCTAGCGCGAGGAGGAGACGAACTCATGACTTTCAGGATTGTTGGAGCGGCCGTGGCGGCCGGCGTTGTGCTCAGCGCAGCATCCCTGGCGATGTGGCCCGACTCCGTCCGGATGTACGAGTACACCTATTACAGCGACGCCAGCAAAACGACCCAGGTCGGTTTCTCGTTCGATCAGTGCATCAACGGGCACGTCGTGCCCGGCCAGGCGCATGGCACGGCGACCGCGTACTATACCCGTCACGTGATCGGTCAGTGCCCCGGCTATCTGTACTAGCCGCCAGTCCTTTCTGAAATTCCACTCAATTGGAGACCCCCATGCTGAACTACAAAGCTGTCCTGGGCGCTGCGGCCCTGGCCGTCGGCGCCATGAGCGGACTGACCTCGCAGGCCGGATCCGCCGAACCGATGTTTTTCTATTTCTTCTATTCCGACGCCAGCAAGACCGACATGGTCGGCTTCCGTCGGGATGTCTGCACCAATGGCTATATCACCTCAGGCCCCGTGGCCGGCTATGTGACGGCCTATTATGACACGGAACTGATCGGTCAGTGCCCTGGCTATCTGTATTGAACGAGCGGGCGAGGGGCGG
>NZ_DJIQ01000048.1:0-16531 GCF_002433705.1 Oceanicaulis sp. UBA6590 | reverse complement strand
CGGATGCCGGGATAGCGGAACAGGTCCCAGGTGCCCCCCAGGCTCTCGCGCGATTCCAGGATCAGATAGGACTGGTCCGGGCAGCGATGCTGCAAGTGCCAGGCCGCGCCCACGCCGGAGAGACCGGCGCCGACAATGAGCACATCAAGATCCGCCTCGACGGGCGCTGAAACGTTTGCAGACATGTCTTCCTCCCCGGCGGCTTGGCCGCTCGTTCTGGAAGCAAGTGAACACTGTTCACTTCATGCCTGCAAGAGGAAACGCCCTACACCTCACATCCGGTGCGCGCCCGGATGCGGGCTTCCAGTTCATCCCGCCAGTTCACCAGGGCCTCTGCGATATGGCAGGTGTCCGCTGAATCAAGCGTCGGATCACTCGCCAGGTCCTCGAGCAGGCGCTCCACGCTGTCGGTTCCTTCCAGCAGTCCTGATGTGGGCGCATCAAAGCGTTTCAGCACGCCGTCCTCCGTCCAGGCCGGCCAGCCCGCGCCCGGATCTCCGGTCCGGGCGAACTCGGTCCAGTAGGCGCCCATTTCCGCCGCCAGTGCGGCGCGGCTGTCGGCGTTTTTGCGATGGAACAGAAACCGGTCGAGGGGACCGAAGAAATCGAAATGGTTGAAGACGAAGGGAATTTCCATGGCGTGCGCTGCACCGAACAATTCCGACAGGTCCATGGTCAGGAATCCGCCCCCGTCATCCCAGTCAAACCGGTACGCCCAGAGCGGTTCATGACCCGCTGCGCGCATGCGCGCGAAAGGCTGATCAATCGCCAGGATCCGCCACAGCCGGGACTGATAATAGGCGCGGCGCTCATACAGATGGGGATCACGGATCGAGATAAGGACGCCGAACCGCTGACGGGTCAGCTCCGGGTTCAGGGCGTTGAAGAGCTTCATCTCGTCCCGGTTCACGCCTGAAATGATCGGCACGGCGTTGAAGGTCTCCGTATCATCCAGCGTGCTCGCCAGCCCCTCGCGCGGCAAGGTCACGCCATCTGCGATCACGCGCGGCAGTTCCGCCCGGGCATCGCCCAGATTGTAGGCGTCAAAAACCGCCTGAAGCGGGGCGTTCCGCAAGGCATACGCCGTCGCCTCACCGCTCAGCATGCGCTCTGCCGCCGGTATGGCGCTGTTCTCGGTTCCCTCTTGCGCTTCGTTCAGCGGCGTTGAATCAAAGAAGCCCGATTGCACGACTGCCCGATGATAAAGACCGGACGCGAGCGGCGAGGCCAGCAAGGCGGCGACATTCTGCCCGCCCGCGCTCTCGCCGAAGATCGTCACATTGTCGGGATCACCGCCGAACTGGCCGATTTCCGCCGCCACCCATTGCAGCGCCGCGACATGGTCCAGCAGGGCGAAGTTCGCGCCTTCGCCCTCGTCAATCTGCGGATGTGCGAAAAAGCCGAGCGGGCCCAGGCGGTACTGAATCACCACCACGACCACATCCTGCTCCTGGGCGAGCTTTGAGCCGTCATACTGGCTGGCGAAACCCCAGGTGTTCGAGCCGCCATGGATCCAGACCATGACCGGCCGGTCCGCGTTATCCGGTCCGGCCCCGTTGGGCGCGTAGACATCAAGCTTCAGACAGTCTTCGCTGCCGTACAGATCGCCCTCATCGCGGCCGGTCGTGCGTGTGCTCAACCGGTTGATGATCTGCGGACAGGGCTCGGAATGCGTCAGGGCTTCAAAGCGCTCTGTGAATCGGGCCGCCGGCTGCGGCGCGCGCCAGCGATTCACCCCCGCAGTTGAGGCCGCATAGGGCAGGCCAAGCCAGACCTGGGCGGCATTGTCCGCCGCGAAGCCGACAATCTGCCCCTGGCTGATCGTGCGTTCCGTCGCGGCGAGCGGCTCGGGCGGTTCCGGGACGCTGGAGCATGCGCCCAGCCCCGAAAGCACGCCAATCGCGACCAGTATGCGCAGATGTCTGATCATGGAAGCCTCCCTCATCCCTGGCGCTAATGTGTTCCGACACCCACGCCAGGGCAAGGAGAACGCAAAGAAAAGGGCGCGCCCGCGTCCGGACGCGCCCCTGGGGACAGGCGTCGGCCCTCTCTACCAGGCGCCCGTCCAGGTCAGGTCTATGCGCACGCTGCGTCCCGCTTCGGAAACGCCTGCGAACACACGCTCATAGTCCTCGTCAAAGACGTTATCGACGCCCAGATTGACCCGCAGCGGCTGGTCCGCCAGCGGCGTCCAGCCCGCATAAAGATCGAGCACCGCATAGCCATCGCGGTCTTCGTCGGCGGTCGCGCCCTTGTCGAAATCAGAGGCGAACGCCACCCGGCCGCCCAGGGTCAGGCGTTGGGGTTCAAACGTGTAGCGTGCATTCACAAAACCCATGACCGGCTGCAGCGCGCCCAGCGGGTCGCCCGTCGCCTTGTCCTCGCCATCCACTTCGAAGACGGAGCCGGACAGCTCGAACGCCCCGACCGAATAGGCCGCCGCGATCTCGAACCCCTCAAGTTCGGCTTCGGAGAGGTTCTCCGAATAGGTCGTGCCCGCAGAGCACGGCATGAAGGGCGGCGCGAAGCAGGTCGGATTGAACGCAAAGTCCACATTGAGATTGATCAGGTTCTCAGCCTCGGTCTGGAACCAGGCCCCCTTGATCTCCAGCCGGTCATTAGCCGTGAACAGGCCCTCATGACTGAAGGCGGCGCCGATCTCGAACGTCTCGGTCTCTTCCGGCTTCAGGTTCGGATTGGCGATGAAGCTGTTGGTGATGAAGACCGGCGCGCCCAGGATCGGGTGCGGAAGCGAGAAGTGGGTGTCGCTGAGGTAAAGCTCGTTCAGCGACGGTGCGCGGAAGGCTTCCGACCAGCTGCCGAATATCCGGATGCTGTCATTCGGCGCCCAGGTGGCCGCGATGCGGGGAGAGACGGCCTCGTCTTTGTTGTCATCGGCGGCGCTCGATGCACTCTCGAACTGGTCAAAGCGCACGCCCGGAAGGACGATCAGTTCGCCGGCCGCGCCGAGATCGAGCGTGCTTTCAAGCTGGGCCCAGACGCCGGTGAAGCGGGTGGAGCCGGACGGCACGCCGCCCCGCACCCCGTCAGAGGTGGCGGAATCAAAGCCTTCCTGCTCGTCCTCATACCATTCCGCGCCCGTCACCAACGCCAGATCGAGCCCGCCCAGCGCAAACTCGGCGCGGTTCTCCGCTCGAATGCCGGTGGTGGTCAGGTCCCGCTCCACAAGGCGGTTTATGCTCGCATCCACCTCATCCACAGCGCCGATATTGTGATAGACCGTGGTCTCAAGATTGATCAGCGGGCTGGGCGAATCAAAGCGCAGGGTGGCTCGCAGGCTGTCAGAGGCGACATCCTTGTTCATCAGCGGGTTGAGACTATCGACCCCAGCCGCGCCCTGGCCATTATTGGGCTCGACGCTGTCATTGCGGAAGCTCAGCCAGCCGAGCTCCAGCTCGACCCCCTCGGCCATATCCCATTCCCCGCCCAGCAGGGTGGAGACGATGTCGTCACTGGCTGAGAGATCATCACCGGAGCCCAGCGCGATATCACCGGACTGACGCAGGCTAACCGCCGCCACGCCCTCGAGGTTGCCGAAATCGCCCACCAGAGCCACCGAGCCGCGGCTTTCCTCATTGACCGAGCGATAGCCCGCCGAAGCGCGCACGCCATAGCGCTGGCCGTCTTCGAGCAGGTCATCCGCTTCCAGCGTCTCAAAGGCAACGACTCCGCCCGCCGCGCCTGAGCCATAGAGCGACGCGGCCGAGCCGCGCACGCTCTCCACCCGGCCCAGAAGCGAGGGATCCAGGAACAGCACGCCGTCATGGGCGCTGTTGAAGTTCTGCCGCGCGCCATCGATCAGCAAGGTCACATTCTCGCGGCCCAGACCGCGCAGGCTGAGGGTCTGACCGGTCCGGCGCGGTCCGCCTGACACTTCCAGCGCCGGGATGTCTTCAAGAAGTTCGATGAGGTCGGAGGGACGGTTCTGGTCCAGCGCTTCGAGCGAAATGACACTAGTCAGGCCCGGATAGTCAAAATTGGTCAGCTGGGTGCGGGTGGCGGTGACCACGATCACATCGCTGGCCTCCTCTCCCTGGCTGGCCTCCGTTTCGGCCATGGCCGGCGAGGCCAGCGCCAGCGCCGAAACGCTCGCCGCCATCAACATGCGTGCGTTCAGTCTCTCAGATTTGGAAGTCATGTCCTCGCCCCGTATTGCGAATAGTTCTCAATTTCTCTCTGAATGGCGCAGGTCATTTGCGATTGCAAGTGAGAATCTTTCGCACTATGCAGTCGGCATAAGTTTTCGCAGAGCGGACCGCGCCGGCAGGGCCGCTTCGTTCAGCCTGACCGCAAGACAGACAGGGACATTGAGATGACCAGATTGCGCTTGATGACGCTCGCCACCGCCAGCCTCGCCGCACTCACACTGGGGGCGTGCGCCAGCACGGGCGCCACCCTGAACGAAGCGCCGCACGCCCAACATGCGTATGCCAACCATGAGTCGGAATTCGAAGCGGACCGTCAGGCAATTCTGGCCATGGCGGGCGAGTACGAAGTGACGTTCGATTTCACCGAATTCCTGCCCATTGACGCCGCATACGAGCTGGCCGATCCCAAGGTCACCCCGGCGCGCGAAGTGGTCTACGTGATCGCCGATGAGGGCGACTTCATCTCTCTCCAGCACCTGCTGCTGGTCGGGGATCTGGAAGACCCGTTTGTGGTGAAGCACTGGCGTCAGGATTGGGCGTATGAACCGGACCGCCTGATGGCCTATCGCGGCTTCGGCGCCTGGGAGATGGACGATCTGAGCGCGGATCAGTCCCACGGCGCGTGGTCGCAAACCGTCTACCAGGTCGATGACAGCCCGCGCTATGCCGGGATCGCCCGCTGGGAGCATGCGCCCGAAGCCTCCACCTGGGAGCCGGCGCGCAGCTGGCGCCCCCTGCCGCGCCGCGACGCCACCACGCGCGATGACTACGATGTGATCGAAGCCGTGAACCGCCACACGATCCTCGAGTGGGGCTGGACACACGAACAGGACAACTCAAAGCTTGTCCTTCGCGATGGCGAGGAGCGCGAGCTGGTGCGTGAGCACGGCATCAACACCTATCGCCGCTATGACCTTGAAGGCGATCACGCCGCACGGACCTATTGGGACGGCACTCAAGACTATTGGGCCGATGTGCGGGCGGTCTGGGACGACATCCTTGAAAACGCCGACCGCTTCACGGCCGAGGACGATGCGGAGGGCACGATGCTTTACATGCCCGTGCTGAATGAAGGCCAGGCGGTGCTCGATGGCGAGCAGGATAGCGCTGCCGCCTTCTCGAACGCCGCAGACGTGATGGAAGCCCAGATCACGGTGGATGGCGAACCGCTTGAGGTGGAGTAGCGCCGGCAGCGCTGAATTCCCGGGCGAGCTCAGCGAAGACCCGGGACCTCTGTCCGCTTCAGGCGCTTTATCCTGATGGAGGCCCCGGCTCGGCACTGCGCTTGGCCGGGGTTTCAGCATCCCCGCCTCTTCCCCGGCGAAGGCCGGGGCCCAGAGCCGAAATCGCAGCGCTTCATATTCTCTGGGTCCCGGACCGAGTCCGGGAAAGAGGATTGTGGAGAAAAAAGCCCCGGCGTCACCGCCGGGGCTTTCACATAGTCAAAGACCAGCGCTTAAGCCTGATCGAGCTTGGGGACGTTCACCAGCTTCACACGGCCTGACTTCTTGTCGCGCACCACGATGACGCGGTTCATGTCCACGCCTTCGATGGACTTGCCCATCTCGGCGAGGCGCGCCAGCGAGGCGTCGCGCACGGTCTGGTCATCCGCATCCGGGGCGAGCTTGATGGTGTCGCGGCGCTTGCCGCCTTCCTGGATCACCACCTCGATCTCCTCGATCGCAGCGTCCAGATCGGCCTCGTTCGCCGTCGGCCATTGGGCGTCAAAGACGGACGGTTTGTGACCGGCTTTCTCCCACAGCTCTTCCGCCATAAAGGGGGCGAACGGCGCGAGCACGGTGATGAACTGATCGAGCACCGCCTTGGTGACCGGCTGACCTTCCACCGCATTGAGGAACTTCATCAGCTCCGCAATGCCGGTATTGAGCCGCAGATTGTCGAGGTCCTCGGTGACCGCGAGCACCAGCTTGGTGAGCGCGAGGCTGACGGGCTTGCTCTCTTCCGACGCCGGATTGGCGAGGCCTTCCGTGGTGAAGCGCCAGACGCGGCGCAGGAATTTCAATGCGCTGGCGACCTTCTCGGTCTCCCATTCGCGCATCGCCTCGACCGGGCCCATGAACATCATGTGCACGCGGAAGGCGTCCGCGCCGAAGCGCTCGACCACATCGTCAGGCGTGACGACGTTATGGAGCGATTTCGACATTTTCGCGCCGACCCGCTCGACCACATCGCCGGACGGTTCGTGCACGAACGTGCCGTCCTCACGCTCGACCACCTCGTCGACCGGCAGGATGATGCCGCGGTCGTTCTTGAAGGCGTGGCTGGTCAGAAGGCCCTGGTTCACCAGCTTCTGGAACGGCTCTTTCGTGGAGACCAGCCCCAGATCAAACAGGACCTTGTGCCAGAAGCGCGCATAGAGAAGGTGCAGCGTGGCGTGCTCGGCGCCGCCCACATAGAGGTCGACCATGCCCCAGGCTTTTTCGAGCTCTGGGTCGACCATGGCGGTGTTGTTTCGCGGGTCCTTGAAGCGCAGATAATACCAGCACGAGCCGGCCCATTGCGGCATGGTGTTGGTGTCGCGGCGGCCCTTCATCCCTGTGACGGGATCGGTGACCTCGACCCAGTCTTCGGCGCGCGCCAGCGGGGATTCCCCGTGGCCGGTCGGCTTGTAGGTGTCGATATGCGGCAAGGTCAGCGGCAGCTGGTCCTCGGGAACCGTGGTGCGGGTGCCGTCTTCCCAGTGGATGATCGGGATCGGCTCACCCCAATAGCGCTGACGCGCAAAGATCCAGTCGCGCAGATTATAGCTGATGACGCGTTTGCCGACGCCCTGGGCTTCCAGATGGTCAGCCACCGCTTCGCGCGCCTCGCGCCAGCGCACGCCTGCCTGATAAAGTTCGCTGTCATCGGGAGCCGCCAGCATGACGCCGTCTTCGGTCCAGCACTTCTGGCCCGCCAGCACGGCCTCGCGCTCAGGCGCGTCCGCACCCGGATCAATCACCGCGACGATGTCGAGGCCGTACTTGCTGGCGAAGGCGAAGTCGCGCTCGTCATGGGCCGGAACGCCCATCACGGCGCCCGTGCCATAATCAGGCAGCACATAGTCGGCGACGAAGATCGGCACGGCGCGGCCCGTCACCGGGTTGATGGCGAAGCTGCCCGTGGGCGCACCGGTCTTCTCGGCGTCCTTGGTGCGATCAAGATCGGATTTGCGCGCAGCCTCGTCACGATAGGCGTCCACCGCCGCCTTCTGTTCCGACGCAGTCAGAACGTCCACGAGCTCATGCTCGGGCGCGACGGCGAGGAAGGTCACACCGCCCAGCGTGTCGACGCGGGTGGTGAAGGTTTCGACTTCCTGCTCGGAGCCCTGAACCTTGAAGCGCAATTGCACGCCTTCAGAGCGCCCGATCCAGTTGCGCTGGGAATCCTTGATGCCTTCGGGCCAGTCGAGACCGTCGAGATCATTGATCAAACGCTCGGCATAGGCCGTGATGCGCATCTTCACCTGCTTGAGCGGGACGCGGATCACCTCATAGCCCTGCTCGGACTTGCCGTCGAAGACCTCTTCATTGGCGAGGATCGTGCCCAGCTCGGCGCACCAGTTCACCGGCGCGGTCTCGTAATACACAAGCCGACGCTCGTCCTGATAGTCCTGGACCGCCAGCTTGCCCTCAGCCTCGACCTCGGCCGGGATCGGCAGCTCGTCCATGGGACGGGCTTTCTGGGCGTCATGATCGTACCAGGCGTTATAGAGCCGGGAAAAGATGAACTGGGTCCAGTGATAGTATTCCGGGCTGGAGGTCTGGATCTCGCGATCCCAGTCATACCCCAGGCCCAGAAGATCCATCTGGCGCTTGTAGTTGGCGATATTGTCCTGGGTGGAGACCTGGGGGTGCACCCCGGTCTTCATCGCATAGCGCTCCGCAGGCAGCCCGAAGCTGTCCCAACCCATCGGGTGCAGAACCTTGTAGCCCGCCATGCGCTTATAGCGCGCGACAATGTCCGTGGACAGATAACCCACCGGGTGGCCCACATGCAGGCCCGCCCCGGACGGGTAGGGAAACATGTCGAGCACGTAGAAGGTCTTGTCGCCGGGCTTGGGGTCCGGCGTCTTCATGGTGTGGTTCTGCTGCCAGTAGGCGCGCCATTTCTTCTCAAGGGCGTTGAACTCGTAAGCGGTCTGTTCGGTCATCGAATCTCGTCCTAGCCGGCTTTCGCCACGGAGATGCGCACGGCATCGCCCTGAATCTCGGTCTCGCTGACAAAGCCCTCGCCCGCTTCAGCCGCAAGGCTGAGAGCGAGGGTTTCGTCCTTGATAAAGTCGCCATGCGCTTCGAGCGCCGCGGCCACCGCTTCACCGCCGGCAATGCCGAGCGCGATACGATCAGACACTTCCAGACCCGCCTCCTTGCGGGCGGTCTGGACCGCCCGCACGAGGTCGCGGGCGAGGCCTTCGCGTTCCTGATCAGCATCCACGGAGGTGTCTAGCACGATGGCGCCGGTGCCCGCGAAGGGTTCGGCGTCAGAGCCCTCATCGGTGACGACGCGCATGGTGAACTCTTCCGCGGCGAGGGTTTCGCCCGCCACCGTCGCCGTGCCGTCCTCATTGAGCGTGAACTCACCTGAGCGCGAGGCCGCCATGACATCCTTCATGGCCTTGCCCAGGCGCTTGCCGATGCGCGGATCGGGCTTGAGCTCGACCTTGCCATAGGCGTCCAGATCGGTGGAGGTCGCCACATCGCGCACATTCACCTCGTCCCGGATCAGGTCCGAGAACGGTTCCAGCGCCGCACTGTCCGCATGCACGATGGTCAGGGTCTTGAGCGGCAGGCGCACGCGCAGACGGGCGCGTTCGCGCACCGCCAGCGCCGCCGAACAGGCGTCGCGCACCAGGTCCATGGCGTGGACCAAATCATGGTCCTGCGGGAACTCGTCCGCTTGCGGCCAGAGTGTCAGATGCACCGAACGATCGCCGGTCAGGGCCTTGTAGACCTTCTCGGTGGTGATCGGCAGCAGCGGGGCGAGGATGCGGCTCACCTTCACCAGCACCGTATAGAGCGTGTCGAACGCCGCGTTCTTGGCCGCCTCGTCTTCCGAGCCCCAGAAGCGGGCGCGGGAGCGGCGGATATACCAGTTAGTCAGCGCGTCGAAATAGGCCGTCGCCTCCTTGCAGGCGCGCGGCACGTCATAGCCTTCGAGCGCCGCGTTCACGGCATTGGCCAGCTCGCCCGTCTTGGTCAGGATATAGCGGTCCAGCGGATCGGTCGCCGAGGTGATGATCTGGGGCTGCCGATCTTCGAGATTGGCGTAGAGCGAGAAGAAGGAATACGCGTTCAGAAGCGGCGCAATGGCTTCGCGCTGCACGCTCGCAATCTCGCGGCCTTCCTTGGGCACCAGCAGGTCGCCCCCGGTGAGCACCGGCGAGGAGATCAGGAACCAGCGCATCACGTCCGAGCCGTACTGGTCAAAGAACTCCATCGGGTCGGGATAGTTGCGCAGGCGCTTTGACAGCTTCTGGCGGTTCTCGTCGAGCACCACGCCGTGGCAGATCGCGTTCTTGAAGGGCGGCCGGTCGAACAGCATCGTCGACAGCACCATCAGCGTGTAGAACCAGCCGCGCGTCTGGGCGACGTATTCCACGATGAAGTCGGCGGGGAAGTTCGCCTCGAACCAGTCCTTGTTCTCGAACGGGTAATGGACCTGGGAATACGGCATGGAGCCGGAATCAAACCACACATCGAACACGTCCTCGACGCGGCGCATGGTGGACTTGCCGGTGGGATCATCCGGGTTCGGACGGGTCAGTTCGTCGATATAGGGGCGGTGCAGGTCGGTGACCTTGACGCCGAACTCCGCCTCCAGCTCCTCGATGGAGCCATAGACATCCACGCGCGGATAGTTGGGATCATCCGACACCCAGACCGGGATCGGCGTGCCCCAGAAGCGCGAGCGAGAGATGTTCCAGTCCTGCGCACCGGCGAGCCAGTTGCCGAAAATGCCGTCCTTGACGTGCGACGGAGACCAGTTGATCTCGGTGTTGAGCTCGACCATCCGTTCGCGGAAGTCAGACACCTTCAGATACCAGCTGTCGACCGCCTTGTAGATCAGCGGCTCGTCCGTCCGCCAGCAATGAGGATAGTTGTGGTCATAGGTGTCATGGCGGAAGAGTTTGCCCTCTTCCTTCATGCGCTGGATGATCGGCTTGTTGGCGTCAAACACCAGCATGCCTTCATAATCAGGCACCTGAGACGTATAGCGGCCCGCCTGATCGACCGGCACGACGACGGCGATGCCCGCCTTGCGGCAGGCGTTGAGGTCGTCCTCGCCAAAGCCCGGCGCCATGTGGACGATGCCGGTGCCGTCCTCATCGACGACGAAGTCCTCGAGCAGGATCTGGTGAGCGTTTTCCCAGCCTACGAAATAGTCAAACGGCGGGTGGTATTTCAGGCCCGCAAGGTCAGAGCCCTTCACCGTGCCGATCTGCTCGGCGCCCTCAAGCTGCTTCTTGTACTTCTCAAGCCCGTTCACCGACAGGATGAAGCGCTCTTCGCCCTTCTGCATGATGGCGTAGGTGATGTCCGCGCCCGCAGCCGCCGCAAGGTTGGAAGGCAAAGTCCAGGGCGTGGTAGTCCAGATCAGGATCTTCGCGCCCGACAGCTCGCCCTGACCCTCTTTCAGCTCGAAGCCGATGGTGACGGCGGGGTCGGTGCGGTTGCGGTAGGAGTTGTCGAGACGGGTCTCGAAATTCGACAGCGGGGATTCCACGGCCCAGGAATAGGGCACGACCCGGTAATCCTTGTAGACAAGACCCTTGTCCCAGAGCTGCTTGAACGCCCACAGCGCGCTTTCCATGAAGCCGATGTCGAGCGTCTTGTAGTCGTTCTCGAAATCGACCCAGCGCGCCGAACGGGTGACATAGTCTTCCCACTCGCCGGCATATTTCATCACGCCCGCGCGCGCGGCGGCGTTGAACTTGTCGATGCCCATTTCCAGAACGGCCTTGCGCCCGGAAATGCCGAGGTCCTTCTCTGCGGAGAGTTCAGCGGGCAGGCCGTGCGTGTCCCAGCCGAAGCGACGCTCGACGCGCTTGCCCTTCATGGTCTGGAAGCGCGGGATCACGTCCTTGGCGAAGCCGGTCAGAAGGTGCCCGTAGTGCGGCAAGCCATTGGCGAAGGGCGGGCCGTCATAGAAGACGAACTGATCGTCTTCCGGGCGCTCGTCGATCGAGGCCTGGAAGGTGCCGTCCGCCTTCCAGAACTGGAGAATCTCGGCATCGATCTTGGGCAGCTCCGACGGTCCGGGGACAGCGGGAAAACGGCGCTCGGTCGCGCCTTCAGCCTTCTGGGCGTCGCTCTTGGTCGCGTCGGCCATATCGATCCTCGTCTCACATGTTTCTGACGGCTTCCCCACGCCTTCATATCGGCGCGTCTTGCGACAATGCCACTGACGGAGAAAGCCCTGCACCAGACAAGTGCAGTCAACATGCGGCGGTACCCCTTGCGCGCGCGAGGGTCAAGGCGCAGGCACGCTAAAGCGCGGCGAGCGCCTGTTCGAGATCGGCCCAGAGGTCATCCGGAGCCTCGAGCCCGACCGACAGACGCACCAGACCATCGCTCACCCCCGCCTCCTGACGCGCCTCGGGCGTCATGGCGGCATGGGTCATGGTGGCGGGGATGGCGCACAGGCTCTCCACGCCCCCGAGCGACTGGGCGAGGATGAAAAGCTCCAGCGCGAGGACGAACTGGCGCGCCGCCGCTTCCCCGCCCTCAAGCTCGAGACTCAGGAGCGGGCCGTAACCGTCCTGCTGGGCTTTGGCGATGGCGTGGCCGTGATGATCCTCGAGCCCGGGATAATCGACCCGCACCACCTTGGGGTGGGCCTTGAGGCGCTGGGCGATCTCGAGCGCGCCGTCCGACTGCGCCTTCGCCCGGACCGGCAGGGTCCTCAGGCCGCGCATGGCGAGAAAGGCGTCAAACGCCCCGCCCACGGCGCCCGCCGCATTGGCCCACCAGCCCAGCTGCTCCACATGATCGGGGTTCGCCGCGCAGACAACGCCGCCCACCATGTCCGAATGGCCGTTGATGATCTTGGTCAGCGAACTGACGACGAGATCCGCGCCCAGCGCGATCGGGCGCTGAAGCGCGGGCGACAGAACTGTGTTGTCGACAACCGCAATCGCGCCCGCCGCTTTCGCCTTGGCGCAGGCGGACTTGAGGTCGGTCAGGCGCAGGCGCGGATTGGACGGCGTCTCGAAAAAGACGAGATCCGCGCCGTTCCAGAGCGCCTCGTCCAGCGCCGCCGGATCCGTGCAGTCTGCATAGCTCAGGACGAAACCGCGCTGCTGGCTGCGCGCATCCATCAGGCGCCGCGTGCCGCCATAGCAGTCATGGGCGCAGACGATCCGCGCCCCGTTGGGCAGGAGATTGAGCACCAGATCAATCGCCGCCATTCCCGAACTGGCCACCACCGCGCCGGAGGCCCCTTCCAGCGCTGCAAGGGCGGCGGCCAGTTCAGCCCGACCGGGTTGGCCAGTGCGGGCATAGTCAAACGCGCCGGGCTGGGCCGGATCGGCCCGCCTGTAGGCGCTCGAAACCTGTATGGGCGCGACCACTGCGCCATGACCCGGATCGCAATTGATCCCGGCGCGAACGGCGCGCGTGCGAAACTCAGTCATGACGGCCCTCGAGGAAAGCATTCACACGCGCGGCCTCCTTCAGGAAGGCGTCATGACCATACGGGCTGTCATGGACGACAAGACGTGAGTCGCATCCCGTCAGCGCGGCGCGTGTCGCCTCGACCTCTTCAAGCGGCACGAGCCGGTCAGAGGTGAAGGCCAGCAGGTTCACCGGGCAGTTGATCGCGGAAAGGTCCGGGTTCGCCGCTTCCATGGAGGCGAGGCGCGACAGGAAGCGTTCAGGCGTCACCGTGCGCGCATAATCGGCGCCCCGCGCGGAGAGATAGGCTTCCACTCCGCCCGGTTCGCCCTCCTGGCCGAAACGCCGGGCGAATTCTTCGGGCGTGCGATAGGTCGTCATGGCGAGGCGGCGAGCGATATCCACGCCGCGCGCGCCCTGCCCGGCCTCGATGGCGAGCTTGAGGATTTCACGCTGGATGGCGCGCAGGCCCTGGGTCATCGGATGCACGCCTGCACTGGCGCACAGAAGGTCAAGCCGGCTGACCCGTTCGGGCGCCATGGCCGCAAGGCTCAGCCCGACCGATCCGCCATAGCTGGCGCCGACCAGCGCGAAACGCTCGATGCCCGCCGTATCGGCCAGCATCAACACGGCCGCGGCCTGATCATCCACCGTCGGGAAGGGCTCTGCGGCGTCATCGAGAAAATCCATGGACACAAGCCGCCGCCGGGTCGGGTCCAGCGCGCCGCCGACCTCAGCCACGCCCGGCCACCAGCCCGGCCCGTCCTCATCTTCGATCAGGCGCCGGTCCGCGGAGATGCCGCCCAGAACGATGGTGACGGCCCCGTCATCGGGGCCGACCACCCGGCCGCGCACATCCGACCAGCCCCCGCCATGGGGGCGTTCAAAGCCACAGCTATACTCCTGAACGCGCCATTGGGCGGTTCGACATCGCTCAGGCGAGGAAGAGGCAAGGGCCGTCATCAGCGCTGGGCCTTCAGAAGCCGGTTGAGATCGCCGATCAGGCTGCCCGCCGTCGGCAGACGCCCAGCGCCCTTGCCCGCCACGATCACTTCAGCGCCGCGCTCGGGAAGCAGCACGACCACATTGCCTTCCGCGCGCGCCCGCGCCAGCGGGTCGGTCAGCGGCAAAGCTTCCAGACGGACCTCGGCGCGCACGCCCGAGACAGAGCGCGACAGGCAGCCCACCTGACGGATGCGGCGACCATCCTGGCGCGCCGCGTCCAGCACATGGGCGGAGAGATCGCGGATCGACGCGGTCGGGATGGAGGCCGGATCAAGATCGACGCCCCAGGCCTCGCGGGCGATCAGCGCCAGCTTGTTCGCCGCGTCCAGACCATCGAGATCCGCGCTCGGATCCGCTTCAGCGAAGCCGGCGTCCTGCGCTTCCTTTACGGACGCGTCGAGGGAGCGGCCGGACGCCAGACGGTCGAGGACGAAATTGGAGGTGCCGTTCAGCACGCCGCGGACCCGGCCGACCTTGACGCCGCTCTCGCGCAAGCGCGTCACGGTTTCCAGCACCGGCGCGCCACCGCCGACAGCGGACGAGCAGGCGAAGGTGCGACCTGCCGCCTGGGTCTCTTGCACGAGGTCGGGACGACGGGCGGCCACATCCTTGTTGGCGGTGACCACATGGCAGCCTTCCCGCACCGCGCGCTCGACCAGCGCTTCCGCCTCGGCGCCGCCGGGCAGCGCCTCGATCACCAGCTCGGGCTTGAGCGCGAATACGGCGTCCGGATCGGTGAAGACCTTGAAGCCGGATACGCCTTCGGGGCGCGGGGTGCGGGTGAGAATACCGAGAAGCTCAATTCCTTCCGGCAGACGCTCGATCACGCCGCCGCCCACCACGCCGCAACCCAGCATGATCGCGCGCATGGGGCGGACCGGCGTGGCGGCGGGTGAAAAGGCGGGGCGATCCAGCAGGGCCGGATAGGTCATGATGCTCTCCTTTGTGTTCAACGGCGCCGAAGCGAGGGCTCCGGGCGGAACTGAGGAAGAGCGGTGCGTCGAGAATGCCTGAGGCGACGGGGGGAATGTCAGGACCAAACAATCTCGACGCTTCGCTTTAGCCGCACTTGTTCCGCGCCCGCAAGCTGAAGCTCAAATCGGCGCAAATCTGGATATAAGGATATCTTTATATCCGGTCAAGCGCTTTCTCACATGCTGTGTGAGAGCACCGTCCAGACCGCCAGTCCGATGAGCGCGCCGCCCGCCAGAAGCCTGAGCCAGAGCGCGCGGGCGAGGCGTTGAAGCGCCCCCGCCCCCAGACCCAGCGCAAAGAGGGCCGGCACTGTGCCCAGGCCAAACCCCAGCATCACGAGCCCGCCTTGCACCGGTGAGCCCGTGAGCCCGGCATAGAAGGTCATCAGATAGATCAGGGCGCAGGGCATCAGCCCCCAGACCAGCCCCAGACCGATTGGCCCGAAGCGATGCAGATGGTGCAGGCGCTTGGTGATCGGCGCGGCCAGCCGCGCGCCCAGGCGCCCGACCTCTCCGCCGAAGATCGGGATTTCCATGACCGAGAAGCCCGCCGCGACCAGCACCAGCGCCGACAGATAGCGCGCCACATCCTGAAAGGCGGCAGGAGGGCGGGAATCCTGCAACCCCCAGCCAATGGCCCCGGCGATGACGCCCAACACCAGATAGAGCGAAATCCGCGCGAGCTGGGCCTGCAGGAGCCGTGACGCCCGCAAACCCGCCCTCGTCTCCTTGCCGCCTGCGCCCAGCGCGATGACCGCAGCGATGCCGCCGCACATGGCCAGACAATGGGCGCTGGAGGACAGACCCGCGACCAGACCGGCCAGGAAATCGATTTCCATCCGTCCGCCCAGCAGCGGCCCGACATCCATTCCGGGGTGTGTCAACGTGTCGCCATCCACAATTTTTGTAGGGAATTTTCTGGAAAATCCCAAGGAAAACAAGGCATGCTCAGCATCGTGGACCTTAATGCGCGCGCGCTGGAAATGATGCTGAGGCATATTGCCATAGTTTCATCTTCGCCGTTTCCCAGCGATGACACGCATGGACATTGCCTTCATCAGGGAGGGGCGACATGACCGCGCTCGCGGGACGACCCAAAACCGGCTTAGACGCCAATGCTATGATTGTCGGCGGCATTCTGCTGCTTGGCGCTCTCTGGTCGCTGTTTGCAGCGGCCAGCGGCGCAGACGCCAATATGAGACTTCACGCCTGGGTGATCGGGGCCGGCTTCGTGCTGGGCCTGTTCGGCATGGTGGGCGTGTATTCCAATGGCGGGGTCGAACGCGACCCGGCCCAGTATAACGAGACCATCGTCAAGTACGGCGTGATCGCGTCCATGTTCTGGGCGATCGCCGGTCTTCTGGTCGGCGTGATCATCGCCTGCCAGCTGGCCTGGCCGGCGCTCCTGTCCTGGGATGCGCTGCCGCAGCTGAACTTCGGTCGTCTGCGTCCGGTGCACACCAGCGCCGTGATCTTCGCGTTCGGGGGCAACGTGCTGATCGCCACCAGCTTCTACGTGGTCCAGCGCACCACCCGCGCCCGCCTCGCCGGCGGCGTATGGCCCTGGTTCGTGTTCTGGGGCTACCAGCTGTTCATCGTGGTCGCGGCCACGGGCTATCTGCTGGGCATCACCCAGTCCAAGGAATACGCCGAGCCCGAATGGTACGCCGATCTGTGGCTGACCATCGTCTGGGTCGCGTATCTGCTGGTCTTCCTGGGCACGCTGGCCAAGCGCAAGGAACCGCACATCTATGTGGCGAACTGGTTC
>NZ_DJIQ01000032.1:16508-16696 GCF_002433705.1 Oceanicaulis sp. UBA6590 | reverse complement strand
TCGAACGCCTGAATGCCCAGACGGTGCAGGGTCGGCGCACGGTTGAGCATGACCGGGTGTTCGCGGATGACTTCATCGAGAACGTCCCAGACTTCCGGACGCTCTTTCTCCACCATCTTCTTGGACTGCTTGACGGTGCCCGACAGGCCCTTGGCGTCCAGACGCGCATAGATGAACGGCTTGAACAG
>NZ_DJIQ01000032.1:0-16190 GCF_002433705.1 Oceanicaulis sp. UBA6590 | reverse complement strand
GAACAGCTCGAGCGCCATCTTCTTGGGAAGACCGCATTCGTGCAGTTTCAGCTCCGGGCCCACCACGATCACCGAACGACCGGAATAGTCCACGCGCTTGCCGAGCAGGTTCTGACGGAACCGGCCCTGCTTGCCCTTGAGCATATCGGACAGAGATTTCAGCGGACGCTTGTTGGCGCCGGTGATCACGCGGCCGCGACGGCCATTGTCGAACAGGGCGTCGACGGATTCCTGCAGCATCCGCTTTTCGTTGCGGATGATGATGTCCGGCGCGCGCAGCTCGATCAGGCGCTTGAGGCGGTTGTTCCGGTTGATGACGCGGCGATACAGGTCGTTGAGGTCCGACGTGGCGAACCGGCCGCCGTCCAGCGGGACGAGCGGGCGCAGTTCCGGCGGAATGACCGGCACGATGGTCAGGATCATCCATTCCGGCTTGTTGCCGGAAAGCATGAAGGATTCGATGAGCTTGGTGCGCTTGGCGAGCTTTTTCAGCTTCAGTTCGGAGCCGGTCTCACCCATCTCCTCGCGCATCTGCTCCACTTCTTTTTCCAGATCCATCGTGGAGAGGATTTCGCGGATCGCTTCCGCGCCGATGCCGGCGGTGAAAGCGTCCTCGCCGTACTCGTCGACGGCTTCGTAATACTCTTCCTCGGTGAGGATCTGGTTCTTCTGAAGCGGGGTCAGGCCCGGTTCGATCACCACATAGCCTTCAAAGTAGAGCACGCGCTCCACATCCTTGAGGGCCATGTCCAGGAACAGGGCGATCCGGGACGGCAGGGATTTCAGGAACCAGATGTGAGCCACCGGCGCAGCGAGCTCGATATGGCCCATGCGCTCGCGGCGCACGCGCGCCAGGGTGACTTCAACGCCGCACTTCTCGCAGATGATGCCCTTGTACTTGATGCGCTTGTACTTGCCGCACAGGCACTCATAGTCCTTGATCGGGCCGAAGATACGGGCGCAGAACAGGCCGTCACGCTCGGGCTTGAACGTGCGGTAGTTGATGGTTTCGGGCTTCTTCACCTCGCCGAACGACCAGGAGAGAATCTTCTCCGGGCTGGCCAGCGAAATCCGGATCCGGTCGAAGGTCGGGCCTTCGGCGGAAGGATTGAAGATGTTCATGACCTCTTGGTTCATGGTCCGTCTCCTTGACGGTGGCGGCGGCGGGGCCGGTTTGAGGGGGCCGGGCCCGCCGCCTGATATCCGCTACGCGATCGCTCGCTCTCTTGTCTGATCCGGTCAGCCTACTGGTTGACCAGCTCCACATTCAGACCAAGCGAACGCATTTCCTTGACCAGCACGTTGAAGCTTTCCGGGATGCCGGCTTCGAAGGCGTTGTCGCCGCGCACAATGGCCTCGTAGACCTTGGTGCGGCCCGCCACGTCGTCCGACTTCACCGTCAGCATCTCCTGCAGGGTGTAGGCGGCGCCATAAGCCTGCAGGGCCCACACTTCCATCTCGCCGAAGCGCTGGCCGCCGAACTGCGCCTTGCCGCCCAGCGGTTGCTGGGTGACGAGCGAGTACGGGCCGATGGAGCGGGCGTGGATCTTGTCGTCCACCAGGTGGTGCAGCTTGAGCAGGTACTTGATGCCCACAGTGACCGGGCGCTTGAACTGGTCGCCGGTCCGGCCGTCGTAGAGGACGGACTGGCCCGACTTGTCAAAGCCCGCACGCTGAAGGTGATCAACGATGTCATCTTCCCGTGCGCCGTCAAAGACCGGGGTCGCGATCGGAACGCCGTTGGCGAGGTTGCGGCCCAGTTCGGCGCGCTCTTCCTCGGTCTCCGGCAGCTCCTGATCATCGCCATAGGCCTTGATCAGCATCTTGTTCAGATCACCCTGGTCGCCATTGCGCTTGTACGCTTCATAGGCTTCGCCGATCTGACGACCCAGGCCCTTGCAGGCCCAACCCAGATGGGTTTCCAGGATCTGACCCACGTTCATGCGCGACGGCACGCCCAGCGGGTTCAGAACGATGTCGACAGAGGTGCCGTCTTCCAGGAAGGGCATGTCCTCGATCGGATTGATCTTGGAGATAACACCCTTGTTGCCGTGACGGCCGGCCATCTTGTCGCCCGGTTGCAGCTTGCGCTTCACCGCGACGAACACCTTGACCATCTTCATCACGCCCGGGGGCATCTCGTCGCCGCGCTGCAGCTTCTCGACCTTGTCCTCGAAGCGACGATCCAGGCGCGCCTTGGACTCATCGTACTGCTTCTTCAGAGCCTCAACACCGGCCATGGCGGCCTCGTCTTCAAGGCCGATCTTCCACCACTGGCTGGCCGGAACCTCTTCCAGCGCCTCAGCGGTGACTTCGCCCTTCTTGAAGCCTTTGGGGCCCGACACGGCGGACTTGCCGATCAGGATCTCGCGCAGACGGCCATAGATGTCGCGCTCGAGAATGGCGAGCTCGTCGTCCCGGTCTTCGCCCAGACGCTCGATCTCTTCACGCTCGATGGCGATGGCGCGTTCGTCCTTGTCCACACCATGACGGTTGAAGACGCGGACTTCCACGATGGTGCCGGTGGTGCCCGGCGGCAGACGCAGCGAGGTGTCGCGCACGTCGGACGCCTTCTCACCGAAGATGGCGCGCAGCAGCTTCTCTTCCGGGGTCATCGGGCTTTCGCCTTTCGGCGTCACCTTGCCCACCAGAATATCGCCGGCTTCCACTTCGGCGCCGATCGCCACAATGCCCGCTTCGTCAAGGTTGCGCAGGGCTTCCTCGCCGACGTTCGGGATGTCGCGCGTGATCTCTTCCGGGCCCAGCTTGGTGTCGCGGGCCATGACCTCGAACTCTTCCAGGTGCACCGAGGTGAACACGTCGTCACGCACGATACGCTCGGAGATGAGGATGGAGTCCTCGAAGTTGTAGCCGTTCCACGGCATGAACGCGACGAGCACGTTCCGGCCGAGCGCCAGATCACCCAGATCGGTCGAGGGACCGTCCGCGATGATGTCCCCGGCCCGCACATTGTCGCCCACGCGCACGATCGGGCGCTGGTTGATGGCGGTGGACTGGTTGGAGCGCTGGAACTTGGACAGGCGATAGATATCGACGCCGGATTCCGCCGCGCCGATCTCGCCGGTCGCACGGACCACGATACGCTGGGCGTCCACCTGCTCGACCACGCCGTCCCGGCGCGCCGCCACGGCGGCCCCGGAGTCACGCGCCACGACAGCTTCCATGCCGGTGCCCACGAGCGGAGCTTCCGCTTTGACGAGCGGCACGGCCTGGCGTTGCATGTTCGAGCCCATCAGAGCGCGGTTGGCGTCGTCATTTTCCAGGAACGGAATGAGCGAGGCCGCAACCGACACCACCTGTTTGGGCGACACGTCGATATAGTCCACATCCTCACGCGGCACGAGCGTGGCGTCACGGCCCGGACCGACGCGGCAGTTGACGAACTCATTCGCCAGCATGCCGTTCTCGTCCACGCCGGCGTTCGCCTGCGCGATGGAATAGCGGCTTTCCTGCATGGCCGACAGATAATCGACCTGGTCGGTCAGCTTGCCGTTCTCGACCTTGCGGTACGGGCTCTCGATGAAGCCGTACTTGTTCACGCGCGCATAGGTGGACAGCGAGTTGATCAGGCCGATGTTCGGGCCTTCCGGCGTCTCGATCGGGCAGATCCGGCCATAGTGGGTCGGGTGCACGTCACGGACTTCAAAGCCGGCGCGCTCGCGGGTCAGGCCGCCCGGGCCAAGCGCGGACATGCGGCGCTTGTGGGTGACTTCCGACAGCGGGTTGGTCTGGTCCATGAATTGCGACAGCTGCGAGGAGCCGAAGAATTCGCGCACGGCGGCGGCCGCCGGCTTGGCGTTGACCAGGTCGTGCGGCATCACGGTCTCGATATCCACCGAGCCCATACGCTCCTTGATGGCGCGTTCCATGCGCAGCAGGCCGACGCGATACTGGTTTTCCATCAGTTCGCCGACGGAGCGGACGCGACGGTTGCCCAGGTTGTCGATATCGTCGATCTCACCCTTGCCGTCCCGCAGGTCCAGAAGGACGCGCAGCACTTCAATGATGTCTTCCTGACGCAGCACGCGGACATCGTCCGGGCACTCGAGGTCCAGGCGCATATTCATCTTCACGCGGCCGACCGGGGACAGGTCATAGCGCTCGGGGTCGAAGAACAGGCCCGCGAACAGCGCTTCGGCCGTTTCCGGCGTCGGCGGCTCGCCCGGACGCATGACGCGATAGATGTCGATCAGCGCCTGCTCACGGGTGTCGTTCTTGTCAGCGGCCAGCGTGGTGCGCATGTGGCCGCCGATGGACAGGCCATCGATGTCCAGCACATCCAGGCTGTCCACGCCTGCTTCGTTGATCGCGTTGATCACTTCCTCGGTCAGCTCGTCGCCGGCTTCGGCGAAGATTTCACCGGTTTCGGCGTTCACGAGGTCCTCGGCTGCGAACTTGCCCATCAGCTCTTCAGACGAGACGAGCAGTTTCTCGAGACCGTCCTCGGCCATCTTGTTGGCGGCGCGAGCGGAGATCTTCTTGCCTGCGGCGGCGACCACTTCACCGGACTTGGCGTCGATCAGGTCGCGCTGCGGCTTGATCCCGCGCCAGCGTTCCTTCACGAACGGCATGGTCCAGCCGTCCTTGCCCGCCTCATAGGTCACACGACCATAGAAGGTGGACAGGATCTCTTCCTTGTCGAGACCAAGCGCGTACAGCAGAGTCGTCGCCGGCAGCTTGCGGCGGCGGTCGATGCGCACATGCAGGATGTCCTTGGCGTCGAACTCGAAGTCCAGCCAGGAGCCGCGATACGGAATGATGCGGGCGGCGAAGAGGTATTTGCCAGACGCGTGGGTCTTGCCGCGGTCATGGTCGAAGAACACGCCCGGGCTGCGGTGCATCTGGGAGACGATGACGCGTTCGGTGCCGTTGACGATGAACGTGCCCTTGTCGGTCATGAGCGGAATGTCGCCCATGTAGACGTCCTGCTCCTTGATGTCCTTGACGGACTTGGAACCGGTCTCTTCGTCCACATCAAAGACGATCAGACGCATCTTGACCTTCAGCGGAGCGGCATAGGTCATGTCGCGCTGAACGCATTCTTCAACGTCGTATTTGGGGGGTTCGAATTCGTAGGAGACGAACTCAAGCAGAGCGCGCTCGGAGAAGTCCTTCACCGGGAACACGGACTTGAACACCGCCTGCAGCCCTTCATCCGGGCGGTCCGCAATAGCGGTGTCCTTCATCAGGAACTGTTCGTAGGAATGCTTCTGAACCTCGATGAGGTTCGGCATTTCGACCGCACCGGGAATACGGCCGAACGATTTGCGAATGCGCTTCTTGCCGGTAAACGACAGACCCATTTCCGCTCCCTTCGCAGGCTCTACAGCCTGGCGCTTGCGTTAGGACCCTAAGGTCCCCCAAGACCCGCTCTGGTAAACCGCGCCTGGAACGAGGGGTGTTCCGTCGCGGTTCATCTGCAGGCCCCAGAACGGAACGACCTGCAGAGGAAACTTTAACGGCGTGACGGGCGCGCGGGAATCCCCGCACGCCCGTACGTCGTATTACGTCTTCGGACCAGAACCAAGCCCGGCCCGAATACGCCTTACTTGAGCTCGACTTTAGCGCCTGCGTCTTCGAGCTTCTTCTTGATGTCTTCAGCTTCGGCCTTGGCGGCGCCTTCTTTGACGGCCTTGCCGCCGGCTTCCACCAGTTCCTTGGCTTCTTTGAGGCCCAGGCCGGTGATGGCGCGGACTTCTTTGATGACGTTGATTTTCTTGTCGCCAGCGTCGACCAGGATCACGTCGAACTCGTCTTTCTCTTCAGCAGCAGCGGCTTCGCCACCAGCAGCCGGGCCAGCAACGGCCACAGCAGCGGCGGCCGGCTTGATGCCTTTTTCTTCGAGAAGGTCGTTGAGTTCTTTCGCTTCCAGGATGGTCAGCGACAGCAGTTCTTCGCAGAGTTTGGCGATATCAGCCATGGTTCAGTTCCTTGCGGTAATCAGGGTATCGGTTCGATGTGCAGAGACGACTAGGCTTCGGCTTTTTCCCGGATGGTCTCGATCTGAGCGGCCAGCGTGTTGCCCGGCGCGGTGAGGCGCGAGACGATTTCGCCAGCTTGGCCCAGGAGACGACCCGCGATGGCGCCGATAAGCTCTTCGCGAGACGGCAGTTTGGAGAGTGCTTCCACGCCCTTGGCGTCGAAGACTTCCTCTTCCATGAAGCCGCCCACCAGGTCGAACTTGTCGTTCGACTTGGCGAATTCCACGACAACTTTCGGCGCAGCCGTGAAGTCTTCAGAATAGGCGATAGCGACCGGGCCTTCGAACATGTCGGAGGCGGCCTCGCCTTTCTGACCCTTCAGCGCGATCTTGGCGAGACGGTTGCGGACAACTTTCAGTTTGCCGCCCACCTCGCGCAGATCACCACGCAGCTTGGTCATTTCCGCAACGGTAAGACCCGAATAACGGGTCAGCACGACGGATCCGGCGCTTCCGAAGATTTCGGAAAGCTCCTCGACCGCCGCTTCTTTGGTCGTACGATCCATTGCGGTCTCCCTTTTTGAGCCGCCCCCTATGGACGGCTCGCTCAAGCCGCCGCAGGTAAGCCTGCTCCACATCGGATCAGGCCGCCTTGCGGCGTTGGCCTGTCCCAGGGCTCGAACCGACCCTTCCAGCGCGAGGCGGAAGTATCGATTGTCGCTCTGTCTCACCCGGGGCCGGTTGGATTAAGAGGCGCGAAGCCTCCCCCAGGATCTCGGACAGGTGGACCGGTTCATGAGCCGAAGCCCCCTTCCCGGTCCGGACATCCGTCAGGACGATCAGATCGCCCCGACGGAAACTCAGGTCCAGCGATTACGCTTACGCGTTTTCCGCCGGTGCAGACGCTTCAGCCACGTCCACTTTCACGCCCGGGCCCATGGTGGAGCTCAGCGCGATGGCCTTGACGTACTGGCCCTTGGCGCCGGTCGGCTTGGCCTTCACCAGAGCTTCCAGCAGAGCGCGCACGTTCTCGGCAATGGCGGCTTCAGAGAAGCTGGCCTTGCCGACGCCGCAGTGAACGATACCGGCTTTTTCAGCGCGGAATTCAACAGCGCCGCCCTTGGACGCTTCGACCGCTTTGGTCACGTCCATGGTCACGGTGCCGACTTTCGGGTTCGGCATCATGCCGCGCGGACCCAGCACCTTACCCAGGCGACCGACCAGCGGCATCATGTCCGGGGTGGCGATCACCTTATCAAAGTTGATCTCGCCGCCCTGGATCTGCTCGACCAGGTCTTCCGCGCCGACGACTTCGGCGCCAGCAGCCTTGGCTTCATCAGCCTTCGGACCACGGGCGAACACAGCCACCCGCATGGAGCGGCCGGTGCCGTTGGGCAGGTTGGCGACGCCGCGGACCATCTGGTCAGCGTGACGCGGGTCAACGCCCAGATTGACGGCCACTTCAATGGTTTCATCAAACTTGGCGGTCGCACGCTCCTTCACCAGCTTCACAGCTTCAGTGACGGTGTGCAGTTTTTCGCGGTCCAGACCTTCGCGGCCGGCGGCGATACGCTTAGCAATCTTGGCCATGCTTACACCACCTCAAAGCCCATGGAGCGCGCAGACCCTTCAATGATCTTGGTCGCAGCGTCCAGGTCGTTAGCATTCAGGTCCTTGAATTTCGCTTCCGCGATTTCACGGCACTGGGCCGCGGTCACGGTGGCGATCGGCGCAGCCTTGCCGGCCTCGCCAGAACCCTTTTGAACTTTCGCGGCCTTCTTCAGGAAGAAGCTCGCCGGAGCGGTCTTCGTGATGAAGGTGAACGACTTATCCTGATAGACCGTGATGGTGGTCGGGATCGGCATCCCTTTTTCCATCTCTTGGGTCTTGGCGTTGAACGCCTTACAGAATTCCATGATGTTCACGCCGCGCTGACCCAGAGCCGGCCCGATGGGCGGCGACGGGTTGGCTGCGCCGGCGGGAACTTGCAGGTTGATGTAACCCGCGATCTTCTTCGCCATGTCCCTGTCCTCCTAACAGCGCCGCTAGCAGCGCCTGGGGATTGCACAATAAGCCGCGCTCATGAAAGCGCGGCTCCTCTCGATGGGCGGCGCGGTGCGGCCCCGGCATGGTCTTTCGCCGGAACCTCCCGCACCTGTCTACGATCAGGCGATCTTCTCGACCTGAGCGTATTCCAGCTCGACCGGGGTGGCCCGGCCGAAAATATTGATGGCGACCTTGAGAACGCCCTTCTCGTCGTCCACTTCCTCGACGAGCCCGTTGAAGCTCTGGAAGTGACCGTCGATAACGCGCACGGTCTCACCCACTTCGTAAGAGACAGTCGGCCGCGGACGCTCGGCGTCCTCTTCCATCTGCCCCATGATGCGGCGCACTTCAGCTTCCGGAACCGGGGTCGGACGGCGGCCCGAACCCAGGAAGCCCGTCACGCGCGGGGTGTCCTTGACGAGGTGATAGGCCTCGTCGGTCATGTCCATTTTCACCAGCACATAGCCGGGGAAGTATTTGCGCTCTGCGTTGACCTTGCGGCCGCGGCGCACCTCGACAACCTCTTCGGTCGGCACGAGCACTTCCTCGAACTTGTCCTCAAGCCCCTGCAGGGCCGCTTCGGCCTTGATCGCCTCGGCCACCTTCTTCTCGAAGTTGGAATAGGCGTGAACGATGTACCACTTTGCAGCCATTCGCTCAGGCTCCCAGACCCAGAAGAAGATTGACGACAAAGCCGATGATCGAATCGACCCCGAAGAAGAAGAGCGCCGCGAACGAGGCCATCACAACGACCATGATCGTGGAGACCAGGGTTTCATTGCGCGACGTCCAGGTGACCTTGCGGCCTTCCTGACGCACCTCGCTGAAGAATTTCAGCGGGCTCGTCGTCCGCTTGCGGGCGGGCGGCGCAGATTGCGCAGCGCCTGCCTTGCCAGCAGCGCCGGTCTTGCCGGACGGACGGTTTTTCGTGTCTCGCGCCATGGCGTTCGTCATCTTCCCTTCGGCACGTCACCGATCACGTGTTGCGGGCCTGGCAGGGGCGGAGGGGCTCGAACCCCCGACCTACGGTTTTGGAGACCGTCGCTCTACCAGCTGAGCTACACCCCTAGACCCAGCGGCCCGCGGCGCGTGCTCGCACCATCCATGTAGGGATTGCGCGCGCACAAACGAAGCGGGCCGTTATTCGGAAGCCGGTCTTTTAACGAGCCTGAGCCCAGAAGAAAAGCCCTTTTCCCATAAAAAAGCGGCGGGCCTCACACAAGACCCGCCGCCCTTCAAATATGAGGTTCGATCAAGACTTAGAAGGTCTTGCGCGCACCCACATACCAGCGACGACCAATGGCGTCGTAGATGGCGCCGTCCGTACCGGTGCCCGTGGAGTCAAAGCCTTGACCGTACTTGATGAACTCGTCGGTCAGGTTGTCCACGCCGAAGACCAGCTCGAGCTGGTTCTCGAACGCCCAGCGCACCTGCACGTCCTGGAAGGTCGCAGACGGGACCATGGCTTCAGCCAGGTCGCCCGTGGCTTCCAGACGGGTTTCCGGCATCCAGTTCATGTCATAGGCGACGGTCAGCGGGCCGTTGCGGTAGACGGTGGAGAACAGGACTTCGTGCTCGAACAGACCGGCGGTGTCGGAATAGTCGATCACCTCCGCGCCCGGGAACGCCTGCTGCTCCCACTTCTCCAGATAACCGTAGGTCAGGGTGAAGTTCAGATCGCCCAGACCCCAGCTGGAGTTGGTGAACACGTCGTTCAGGCCCAGGAAGTAGCTGGCCTGCACGTCGATGCCGGCGGTTTCGATGGTGGCCAGGTTCTGCTGCAGGGCGTTCAGCTCCTTGATGGCGCCGATGGACGGGCCGGAATTGTAACGCACGATGTTGGAGCAGAAGACGGAATTGGCGTTATAGGCGCCCGTGCCGTTGTCATAGCACTGGTTCACGGACGTCTGACGCGCAATCCCGGCGATCGCGTCTTCGATCTCGATGTTGTAGTAGTCAACAGAGAGCGCGAAGTTGTCGATCCACTGATTGCCGAACTCCGGAGAGAAGACCGCGCCCAGCGTGATGGAGGTCGCCGTTTCCTCGGAGAGGTTCGGGTTGCCGCCGTTGAAGCCGGCGATGCCCTGGATCTCGCCCTGGGTCGGGATGTAGAAGCCGTCCCGGTCCACACGCGCCGCAACGGACGGATCCGCAAAGCAGGCCTGGGCCAGCGAGGAGTTGACCGTGGAGGAGTCCACGCCGGAGGTGGCGTCGTCTGCGGCGTTGAAGAAGGCCGGATCGGAACCGGACAGGGTCAGGCCCGCACAGACGTCATCAGCACCCTCAAAGGTCTCTGACGGCGGCTGGAACAGCTCGCCAATGTTCGGCGCACGCACGGATTCCGAATACTGCGCCCGGAAGCGAAGCATATCGATCGGAGTGTACTGAACGTTGGCGGCCCAAGCGAAGGTCTGGCCCACAGTGGTGTAGTCAGACGCACGCGCGGACAGGTTCAGACGCAGGTCCTCGACATACTGACGCCCTTGCACAAGCGGGATTTCCGCTTCCGCGAAGAGCTCGGCCACCTGGAAGTCACCGTAAACGGCCGGAGACACGTTGCCGCCATTCAGGCCCGACTGGCTCAGGGCGTCCGGAACGCTCTCGGATTCCTCGGAGCGGTATTCCGCACCGACGACAACCTGGACATTCTCTTCCGCGAACGGGGACGCAAAGCCCAGATCGCCGGACAGGAAGCCCGAATAGACCTGCTGGGTGATTTCCGCCTGACGCGAGGACGGGGCGTTGATGTAGGCGGCAGCCTCCGGCGAGATCGAGCCCTTGCCGAAGATATTGACCGGCACGCAGCCCTGAGCCCGCGCGATTTCATCTGCGCAGACGATTTCGCCGTTCAGCGTGGTCGCGTTGAGCGCCTGACGCAGGTTCAGGACGTTGACCTGACCCGAAGAGCGTTGCGACTGGGTGGTGCGACCCAGATTGGCGCTGACTTCATAGGACCAGTTGTCCGTCAGATCCCCTTCCAGGCCGAACACGATCCGTGCGGTCTGGCGGGTGTTGGCGGAAGCGCGCTGACCGACTTCGGTCATACGACGCACGAAACCGACCACCAGATCCTCGTCGGCCACATCCTGGATGCCGTCGCCGTCAAAGTCGGCGGCGTCACGGGCCGCCTGGCGCATGGCCAGCGGGACATAGGGGTTGAGGATGGAGATGCCGTTGGTGGAGCGGTCATAGACGCCGTCGCCGTCAACATCGACGAACTGGGCGGCGTTGTCGCCGAACACGTCATCAGAGGCCAGAGCGAACGGCTCCAGGGAGGACGTGGTCTCGGTCGAGGCGTAGGTGCCCTCGAAGAAGAAGTTCATCTTCTCGTTCACTTCATAGTTCACGAGCGAGGAGAAGGTGAAGCGTTCGGTCGGCACGGCGATCGCGCGGTAGGCCTGACGGTTGAAGCCGTCGAGCGCGGAGCCGTCTGGGTTCGCGGAGGTGAAGGGACGCACCTGACCGGTGGTCTCGTCAAACACCAGATTGGCCGCGTTCGTCGGCGTGCCGCCTGCGGACAGGCCCGGGATCAGGATGCGGCCGCGCTCGGAATAGGAAGAGTAATACGGGATCACGTCTTCCTGCCAGTTTTCGACGGTCGGGTCGAAATAGGCGCGAGACAGGCCGTCACGGTCCAGACCTTCACGGTCGCGGGCGTAGACGCCGTTCTCACGCGACCAGGTGGTGGAGACGACGGCATTGCCGCGACCCTGGTCGAACATGGAGCCCATGGTCAGCGAGGCGCGGTAGGTTTCGTCATCGCCCTCGTCGGAGATGCCAGCCTGAGTGGAGGCGACAACACCTTCGAAGTCATCCTTCAGGATCACGTTCACGACGCCGGCGAGCGCATCGGAGCCATAAACGGCGGACGCGCCGCCGGTGACGACGTCAACGCGATCGATCAGCTCGGTCGGGATGGAGTTGAAGTCCACATTGTTGGTGCCCGGCAGGCCCGCCACGAAGCGACGGCCGTTCATCAGCACCAGCGTGCGGTCTTCAGTCAGGTTGCGCAGCTCAATGGTGTTTACACCCGAAGAGGCAACCGTGAAGTTGGAGTTGGTGGAGGTCAGCGAGGACACGCCGACCGCCGGCAGGGTGCGCAGCAGTTCCGCGGTGTTCACGGCGCCGGACAGTTCGAACTGCTCGGAGTTGAAGGTGTTGACCGGGGTCGCCTCGGTCATGTTGCCGCGCTGAATGCGCGTGCCGGTCACCTGGATAATGTCTTGCTGGGCGTCAGCGCCCTCTTCCTGAGCCAGAGCCGGCGCGCTGACAGCGCCCAGACCGGCAAGCAGGCTTGAGGCCAGCGCCCAAGTCTTGAGATTCTTGTAGGACATTCATGTCTCCCCGAAATCAGAGGCAAGACCTGCTCAGGGCAGGTCACGAAACAGGTCGCACTCGAAGCCGAGTGGATGCCCCACGGTAGGCGCCGCATATTTCGCCTTAAAAGTGAACTTTTCAGGGTGACGTGTTTGCGCAATATCACTGTTGCAAATTTGCCCAATATGCGATTTTGAGTCGTGTTTTTATCCCTCAATATACCTCTTTATGTCCAGAATAGGCATATTTTGTCCACAATATGGCAATGTGTCTAATTGGTAACTATTACCTCGGAGCAATGATCTCGAAAGCTTCCGGCATCAACCTGTGATGGATATCGACGAAAGAGGCGCTTTCCCAAGCCTGCGAGGCTGTAACGCAGACGCCGGAGTACGGCTTTTCGCCGAACCGCCCGCCCCGGCGAGCATCAACCTCGGACGAATCAAAACGAAAGGGGCGGCCAGTGGCCGCCCCTCTGCATGCCGGACGCGATGAACGCCCTAGAAGTTGGCTTTCACCGCCACCGTATAGGTGCGTCCCAGAATATCGTAGAGGCTGGGGAAGGTGTTGCCGCTGTTGAACGAGGTCGTGCCCGTATCGGAACCGATGATCGGAGGCTGCTCGTCCAGCAGGTTGTCGACGCCAAAGGACAGATTGACGTTCTCCGTCATGTACCACCGAGCCGTCAGGTCGAAATAACTGTAGGCATCAATGGAACGGAACTCTTCAAACAGGGCGGACGCCTCGTTCGGCTGGGCGTCCAGGGAGCCGAGATAACGCCACAGCAGGCTCACGTCGAAATTGCCTGCGGTCCAGGTGGTCCGCTGCACGAAGCGGAGCTCCGGAACCGGATCGCAAGAGCTGCCGTAGAAGCCGTTACAATCGGTGACCGGGCTGAACTCGGCCGACAGACGCTCATTGGCCAGATAGTAGTTGGCGTTCAGGCCGATATTCAGGCTGCCGAAGCCGTCGGGCAAATCGATGTCGGTAGAGGCCGACAGCTCGAGACCTTCAGCCTTGCGCCATTCCAGATTGGTGATGAAGGCCTCAACGCCCGCACCCGCGGTGCTCAGACCGCCGCCGATCCGCTTGACGCCTTCGCAAGCCGCGTCATCGCCGACCACATAACAGGCGTCCAGAGCTTCCTGACCGGACAGCGTGCCGATGTAATCCTCGATCTTGATGTCATAGTAATCAAGCGAGATGGACGTGTTGGAGAACACGCCTCCCAGCTCCGGTTGCCACACGGCGCCCAGAGTGAAGGAGGTGGAGGTTTCCGGATCCGGCAGAATGTTCGGGTCGGTGCCTGTGAACACATTGATCTGCCCCGACACGATGTCGTTCACATTACCGACCTGGCTATCACGCATGCCGGTAGCGATACAACGCGCACGCAACTCGGCGTCGATATTGCCGGCATTGGTGGACGAGCACGGATCAGACAGAGCGTTGTCCAGGCCCGTGGTCACCGGAGACGCCAGCTCACCCACGTTCGGCGCGCGAACAGCTTGCTGCTGCATGATGCGGAAGCGCAGCTGATCATTCACAGCCCAGCTCAGACCGGCTTTCCAGGTTTCGTTGCCGTCGCCAGGATCATACTCGGAATAGCGGAAACCCAGTTCAGCCTGCAGGCTCTCCATGAACTGACGACCTTCGACCAGCGGGATGATAGCTTCGCCGAAGCCTTCATAGACGCTGAAGCCGCCCGCAATCGGCAGTTGGTTGCCGCCTGCGCCGCCCTGGCAACTGACCGGCGGAAGTTTCAGGCATTCATCCGGAATGAACTCGCCGTTTTCTTCACGATACTCGGCGCCGAAGGCCAGCAGGACAGAGTTTTCAGCAAACGGGCTGGTGAGAGGAACCGAGCCGGACATGCTGGCGGATGCGATGGTCTGATCATACAGCTGCTGTTGCAGCGCTGTGGCGCTGGCGTAGGCGGCCGCTTCCGGAGTGATGGATCCGAACGGGCCGAAGATATTGATCGGCACGCACCCCGCGGTCACAGAACCGTCAGGGGTTTCACACTCGGTGTCGGAAATCGTGTTCAGAGCCGTCGCGATATTGGCCACGTTGGTGTAGCCGCCGCGAACGGTGGTCCGGTCCGATTCCGCATACTGGAACGAGGTGTCATAGGTCCAGTCGCCGAAGAACAGGTCGCCACGCATGCCGACCACGATCTGGAAGATGTTGGAGTCGAAATCTTCCGATCGGGTGCCCAGTTCCAACGTGCGACGACGAACCGGAACGCTGATGGAATCGCCCATATCCAGGACGCCATCGCTATTGCGGTCAATCACGCCCGCATCAACCAGGGTCAGAGTCGGATCCGCCGCCAGCTCGCCATTGATGTTGGCGATGATGCTCTGACGCGCAGAATCGGTCAGGAACGGGTTCATCAGCGGGATTTCGAAGACGTTGCCGAACACGCCCGACGGAGCCACCTGCTGGCGGACATTCGTCGCAGAGAAGGTCGCACGGGTATAGAAATCAAAGTTGTTGTTGATTTCGTAGTTGCCGACCGTCGTGAACGAATAGCGTTCCTGCGGGGTCTGGTAATAGTTGTACGGGTTGAAGTTGAACCGCGTGCAACGGCTGCCGAGCGATCCGTCAGCGCGGAATTGCAAAGAGCCGCCAACCAGGTCGAGCACCGCCGGCATGGAGGTGGTGGAACCCGAGCCGGACACGCCGACGACATTCGGGCTCTCGCATTCTGCGGGTGGTGGAACGATGGAGCCGTCCAGCCCCGAGCCATTGGTCGAACTCACCCCGACGATGCCGAAATCGCGATCGCCCAGAAGCACGCCTTCGCGACGGGTATAGTTCGCGCCGAGCATGACATGGCCAGCGCCGTTGTCGAACTGGGTGCCGAGCAGCGTGTCGAGGGAATAAACCTCGCCGTCCGCGTCTTCCGTGATCGAAGTGGAGCCCGAGACTTCCAGGCCTTCGAAGTCATCGCGCAGGATGAAGTTGATCGCGCCCGCCATGGCGTCGGAGCCGTACACGGCAGAGGCGCCGCCGGTGACGATGTCGATCCGCTCCACCATGGAGGCCGGCAGGGTCTGGATGTCGACAAGCCCATTATAGTTGTAGGGCACCATGCGCTTGCCGTCGATCAGGATCAGCGAGCGTCCAGAGCCCAGCCCGCGCAGGTTCACCGTGGCTGCGCCAGCGGTGCCGTTGTTGACGTTGGCGCCATCCCCGGGAATGGTCACGGGCAGGTCCCGGAAAACCCGCTCGAGCTCAGGCGTCAGTTGGAATTCAAGCTCCTGCTGACCGATGGAATTCACCGGGCTTGTCGCAACCACATTGGGCGCCTGGATGCGCGTGCCCGTCACCGTGATGGTTTCGGTATTCGCGTCATCATCCTCTTCCTGGGCCAGAGCCGAGGGCGCTGCCATGGCCATGCCGGACAGCATGGTCGCGCAGAGCAGAGTTCGAGTCAGTGCTTTGCTTCGAAGCATAAGTATCTCCCCGCTTCATGTGAAAACAAAGCCGTCCGCACCTCCCCTTTTAAAAGATGCTGACAGCCTATGCATGAGCGCCCCTTTGCACACGCAAAAGGGGTGCAGGGAAAGCCTATTCCCCTGAAAAGAGAGTGGTCAACCAAGTGTTGTTGCCTCAATCCCCCTTATGGGGAACGGTGACAGAATGATCACAGTTTTTCCAACAGGTCACTGAAGCCGGAATTCATTCCGCTTCGGGGGGCCTTCTTGTAAATGAGCTTTGAAATAGGCGAACCTTTTGTGCGCCTTATGCGGGCAAGGCCGAATCCGCCTCATCCCGGAAACAGCAGATGCGCGCCTCACGACGAGCAACAATCTGTGCGGGAGCCTTTTCGATGAGCTTCTCTTGTGAAGGCACGCACCCCCACATGCAAAACGCCCCG
>NZ_DJIQ01000007.1:0-13258 GCF_002433705.1 Oceanicaulis sp. UBA6590 | reverse complement strand
AGCGATGCAGCACCTCCACCCACTGGCGCGACAGGTGCGCGGGGGCCACGACCACGGCGGGCAGATTGCCCTCGCGCAGCATGGCCGCACCGGCGGTATAGGTCTTGCCCGCCCCGACCCGGTCCGCAACCAGAAGCCCCTCGAACCGCTGCAGGATCTCCACATTGCGCGCCTGCCCGTCCCGCACGGCCTGACCGGGCCTTAGCCCTGCGAACGCAGGCGGCGTCCAGTTCGGCGACAGAATCCGGCCGGCCTCGGCTCGATCCGCCTTCAGCATCGCCACACCGGTCTCAAGGGCGCGCGCTACGCCGTCGCCCAGATCCATGGGATAGCGCCGCAAAAACCAGTCGAGATCTGCGCACGTCATCTTGTCGGAAGGAAAGCGAAATGGCCCCCGGCTCGCCTTGTGCAGCGCTGGAAACACCGCCTTCAGTCGGATCATCACATGGGCGGGCGCATCCGACAGCACAAAGCCCGACCCCTCGGCGTTCATCTCGATCCGGCCATAGGCGCGCGCCGTCATAGCAGCACCTCGCCCAGGCTGATCTCATCCACACCAATGCCCGCCAGCTGGCGTGGCAGGCCGAGCGCCGTGGCGGTCAGGACAAACAGATGATCCAGCACCCCGGTCTGCGCATAGCGCTCGACCTGACGCAACACGGCCCGCTTGGCGCGCGTCCGGGTCTTCACTTCCAGTCCGAACACCCAATCGCGCCCGATGAAGGCGAAGTCGATGATCGAACCCGGCCCGATGCGGTATTCGCGCACCACGTCACAGGACAGGCTCACCTGCGCCTCGAATTCGGGCAGCAACACCTCCTGCAAGCGCTTTTCATCTTCCAGAGGCAGGGCCGTCGCCTTCATCAGCGCCGCCCGGATATGCGCGGCGGTCAACATGCGCTGCCCCCGCTCCAGTCCGGGATCCATCCCCGGGCGGCGAACAGCAGGGTCACGGCCTTGCGGGCCTGATCGGGGTTGGTGAAGCCCACCCCCAGCCCGCCGGCCATAACCCAATCGAGCGGCCCGCCGACAAAACCGCAGCCGCGCATGGGCTCGCCCGGACAGACATATTTGCGGACCTCGGTCGCGCGCACGCTGCGCACGCCGCCGCCTTCACACCCGCAGCACGGGCAGACGGTCACGTCCGGCGGCTCCACGCCCAGATCCCGCGCCTGCGCCCGCAGCGCGATGAACAGCGCGTCAAAGCTCACATAGCGTTGCACCGTCGCCCGGCGGCTTGTCGCGTCGAGATCCGTGACGGCTTCAACCGTCATCATGCCCGCGCTACGCATGCGCCCCTCCCGCGGGTTCAAACCCGGCCAAAGTCGCCGCCTGGGCAGGCGTCAGGCGGTTCACACCTAACGGGTCCAGCTCCCGCGCCAGTGAATGCGGGCATCGCACCCCGGCCTCCGCCAGCGTTCGGGCGCGGTCGCGCAACACCTGCAGGCGACGGGCATGGATCGCCCCATCCGCAATGGGCGGGCCGCTGGCCTCGGCGCGGCGGTCCCGGTCGTATCGCATCACCACGTCATGCTTGGGCGCGATGCGCTTGACCATGGCCAGAACATCCCCCGCCGCGACCTTGTATTCACGCGCAACGGTATCCAGCCTGCGACACTCACGCGGATGGCACAGATCCAGCGCCGCCCGGGCGGCGGGCGTGTCGGGCAAGGGGTCACCGACCGGACCGAGGCGAAGGCTAAAGGCCCGCTTGATCAGAAGCTCGCGGCGCCAGTGCAGGGCCAGGCCGACCGATCGCACACAGGCGCCCGGGGCAGACCACAAGCTCCGCAACCGCGCCTCATCTTCATCACTCATTCGGGGGGCTCCGCCCTGCCCCCGGCTATGGCGATAGATCTCCAGCACATCCGACAGGGGGGCGGGCTCGGTCACCGGGGTCATGAAATGATTGCTGCAGAACGCCTCGACCATGGAGCGCGTGACCCCCAGAATGCGGGCCGTCTCGGCAGACGACGCCCGCTCTGACACCCGCAAATGGTACAACCGCCGCACCCTGTCTTCGGTCCAATCAGTGTGACGAGCCATTGCGCGCCTCCGTGTCTGCGGCGGGCGCATCCTGCTCTCGCAGGTTGGCAAGTCGGGCGCGGCCCGCCTCGGTGATGGTGTGAAACAGGCACCGCCGCGATCGGCGGATTTCGATCAGCCCCTCCGCTTCCAGACGGTCGCGGACCGGTGCGAAGAACTTTTCAGAGGTCGCCAGGGCGCGCCGCAGATCGCTAGTCATCAAGGCCCGCTGGTCCAGCCGCTCCAGCATGTCACGGGCGAGCGCTGCATCAGAACGGCGACGGGGCAGGCCGGGCCTGTCCACAGGCGGACCAAAGGAAACGCTCTCGACTTCCCCCGTCATGGCCCGGCGGACAAAGGCCCGCGTGTCAGGATCGAGCTTCCAGCCCATCGCCTGGACGGTCTCGATGCGAATGCCGAACGGCCCAAGACGATCCCGGATCTCGCTCATGTACACGTCTAGGGATTGCTGGCTCGGCTCGCGACCGCCTGGCCAGTTGTCGATCAGCAAGGCGCGCGTCACCAACGCCCGGCTTCCAAGGTGGCGAACGATGTGTGCCAGACCCGGACGCAGCTTCCATGCGGCAGGACCTGTCGCCGCCGCATCCTCTTCAAACCGCCTCTCGGACTCGAAATAGGCCAGTCGTTCCCGCGCTTCATCGAGCTCGCGTTGCAGGCGGTCATACTCCGACCGCTGCACAAAGCCGCGCGGGGCATGGGCCAGGGCGGCGCTCATGACAGCACCAGAACGATCAGGGCGATGCCAAGCGCCAGCGCCGCAACACAGCGCCAGCCGCGTGGCGTCAGCGGGATCAGGGGGCGAGAAGGGCGGCGGTTCATCAATACCTCCCCCTCGGCGTTTTCAGGGCTTCTTGCAGTGTCATCCGGCGGGCGACCGTGACGATCTCCCGCGTGCTGACCTCTTGCGCGTCCAGCTCATCCACCGCGCGACGACGGCGCGACAGGCTGATGTCGTAATGATTGAAACGGCTGGCTGGCGGGCCTTGAAACCACGCGCGCTTCAGGCCCAGCCGGTCCGCCGCTGCGTGCAATTCCTCAAGGCTGTCCGCCGTCATATGGCACATCTTCATGCGCCCCAGCGGGTGTCGGGGATCATCCACATAAAGCGCCATCACCGCCCTGCCCCCGGCTCGAGCAGGCCCTGCGCGATCGCGCGCACCTGGGCGGCGGCTTCCACCGCCTCATCCAGACTGGTGATCAGGCCGGGCAGGTCATCGCCCGCATCAAGCCGCCCATTGTCTTCAAGGGCCTCGCCCGCCTTGCCGATGGCCTCGCCCAGCTCCTTGAACAGGGCGGCGAGCGCTTGCGACCCTTCCGCCGCCGGGTCAATCGCGGGCAGCGGGATCACCGTGCAATGCAGCAGCGTCGCCATGGCGCGCAGATGTACCGGCTCATCCAGAAACCGGTCGAACTCGACGGCGCGATCAATCGGCAGGCAATGATCCGCCGCCCCGGTCTGATGCCCGCTCAGACACCGGCTCAACGTCCCGGCGTCATAGCCAGACACGTCGGCGAACTCTTTCCGGGTCGCGCCGTGGCGCTTCAGCGCCAGTTTCGCAGCACGCCGCAGCGCGCTCCGCTCCCCGGCAGTGGTGATGCGGTCCGCGCTCATCGTGCGACCCTTTTCTGTCCGGATTGATCGCCAATTTGCGGGCCGAGAATTGAATCGCGCGCCGTCGCGGTTCCCGCGACGCTGGGGCCATGACCTGCACACGCCCTCTCACCCGCGCCGATATCGCCCGTCTCGCCCGTCGCCTCGGCCTGCGCCCCGATCCCGTCCGCGACCGGGCTGTCGCCCGCCATCTCCGCGTCGAGCGCGTCGAGCGCGGTTTCGATGGCGGCAAGGTTCTGCAAGGTCCGCGACGTCCAGCCCGGCTCCTGCATCTTGCGAAGGGTCGACTCCCCGACGCCAGACAGGCGCGACAATCGTGAGCGCGAAGGCCCTGCGGACTGAAGCCGGTGATGAACAGCCGAAACGGCGCTCTCAATTCGGGAAGTCTGAGGCACAGGACACGCTCCGCTTAACCAGAAATCGGAGCGGAGGATTCGCATTTTTTTGCGAATTGTCAACCGATGCTTCGCAAAACGTTGCGAGCGCATCGCGTGATTTTGCGTGGTACCGAGACACCAAGATGCTCGATTCAGATGAGAAACGCGAAGCGGTCAGGCGCTTTATGGACACCCGTGGGCTCAGTGTTTCCGGCTGGGCCAAAGCCGCCGACATCCCTGAATCAACCTTGCGTATGTACCTGAAGGGCGTCAGCCGGAACATGCGCAGCGACACCGAGCGAAAGCTCGCCGCCGCCGTCGGCGTGACCGTCGACGCGCTCTATGGCCTTGATTATGGCGCGCCTCTTGCGAGACGACTTGTGTGGGTCAAGGGGTATCTGGGCGCAGGCAATGCGGTCCAGCTATTTGAGGCAATGGGCGAAAACGAAGGTTTCTATCAGGTACAGCACCCCTCGGTCGTCACCGATGACGTCGAGCTCTTCGCCATGGAGATCCGGGGCGGCTCCATGTATCCATGGAAGAATGGCGATGTGGTGTTTTGCGAGAAGCGGGATCATATCGACCTGCAAGCCATCATTGGCGAAACCTGCATGGTCGAGCTGGAAGATGGCGGCATGCTGCTCAAGGACGTAGAGCACGGTTATGAGCCCGGCACCTTCAACCTGATCAGCTGGGACGGCTCGCCCATGATGCAGAACATGCGCATACGCCGCGCCATGCCTGTGATCGCCACCGTCAAGAAGAACAAGGTGAAACTCTAGCTTTCGCTATCAATGCGGTTGACCGGCTGGTCATGATTGACTTCGCGGGACAGTGCCGTGACAGGCTTGGGCGCCAACTTGTTCAACATGATACCAGCCGCCACCCATACAGAACCAGCCACCAGGCAGGCCGCGCCCCCTATGGCGTGCAGGGTCTTCAGCTGCATCAATTCGTAATTGACTGTCTGTGAATAGGCGACGCTCGCCGGGGCGGCATAGGCCACACCCAGCCAGATAATACCACCAACCATAACCAGGGCGCCCATGGGAATCAGCGGACCACTACTGTCACTCTGCATGTGAAATTCCCCTTTTGAGTGTGCCAATTCGCTCCAGTGTAGATTTTCGGCACGCTCACGCATTCGCATTTTTTTGCGATTTGTATTGACGTTCGCATTTTTTTGCGAAATGCTCCCCCTCGTCTCGGGGCCCTCCCCTCACTCCCCGGGGCATAGCCATGGGGCGGAGCGCGATCCCACCTCGCGCTCCGCCCGCAGGCCGGGACAGAGGGACACGGGAGCCAACCCATGACGCATCAGGTCGTAACGCTGCCGCGCGCAGCGAATGAGAACGCATGTCCGCCGCCCAGCCTTCCGGGCGAAGCGATCCGCGAGGGCCAATGGGGCCGCGTGGTCGAGGTCGACGGCGTAAAACTGGGCGATCTAGTCGCCTTCACCAGCGGCGGACGCACGCGTCGCGGCTATGTGCTGCGCTTCACAACCCGCCCGGGCGAACCCGCCCGCGCGCGCCTCATGGTCGCGCCCGGCTATGTGGATGGCGGCGCTTACGTCACCCACCCCGTCAGCAAGCTGGAGGCGGTGTGATGGAGACGCTGTTCACAACCCCCTTGCCGCCCTTGGCCAGCGCCTTCCGCAAGATCACCACGCATCACGCGCGCGGCTTTGCTCCCATTTTGCAGACCGTTCTGATGACCGTCGAACCGGGCAAGGCGACGCTGACCTACTCAGATACGGACACCGAGATCAGCTACACGCTGGCCGCAACAACCAGCCAAACCCTGACGACACTGCTACCCCTTCATGCCGTGCGCCAGTTACTCGACACGCTCTCAGGCGGCGAGCTGCGCCAACCTGATGATGTCCACTTCAGCATCTGTACGGTCGATAACCAGTTCATAGCCGACCAGATCGAGATCAGCTGTTGCGGTCTCACGGCGCGGTTCACCCCACTGGATCAGGCGCCAGAAGACTATCCGCGTATCGACTTCCCTGATGATCGCTCACCCCTGCCGCTCAACGGCATTGATTTGGGCGCGAGCCTGCGGCGCGTTCATCGCTGCATCAGCCGGGAAGAGGCCCGCTATTATCTCAACGGCGTCCACTTCTCCGTGGACGGAGGTCAGTTGGATATTGTCGCCACCGATGGCCATAAGCTCGCCCTCGCCCACCATAACGTCGAGACCGGCTGGGACCATGCCCTGAACCGTGAAGTCGAAGGCGCGGTGAATCCAACCGGGTTTACGCTGACCAGAGACGCCGTGAAGGCTCTACTTGGTCTGATCCAGCCCGGCGAGCGGCTCGACCTGCAACTCGATGCAAGACGCACCCTGGTCCGTATCCAAGGCGTGAACTGGGCGCTGACCAGCAAGCTCATCGACGGCCACTATCCAGATTATCGCCGCGTCTTTCCTGACATTGATCCGGGCACGACACCTTGGGCCCAGGTCAGGGCCGGCGATCTGGCGGACGCCATTCGCCAACTCGCCCTCGCGATCCTCAGTGAACAAGCCTCTCCAGATGAAGAGGATTGGCTTGATGACGACTGGGAAGGCGCTGAACAGCTGCTGAATACGCCGACAGGCCCTCGGGTCTGGGAATCCCGCCTGCTTGTCATCAGCCATCACCCCAAGGGCCTGCTATGTGCAATGAAGGGTCCGCTCGGCGGGCATGTCACGGTCGCGGCGAACATCAGCGCTGAGCGCATCATTGCGGGCAAAAGCGATGCGAACTTCGAAGTGCGGCTGAACTGCCGATTTGCCTGTGATGTGGCGGAGGGCTTTGACCCGAGCGACACGCTTCTGATCCAGGGGGCGGTCATGGGTAAGGACAATCCCGTCAATACGACGCATTGGTCAGTGCCCGGCCAGACAGGCCCGGTCGGCCTCCTGACTGAGGTTCGGAAGGGGGCTTCATCATGAGCGCACCCCGCCCCCCTCAAATCATCCCGGACTCCGAGCTAGCGACGCTGACCCTCATATCGACCAGCCCGCCCTGCGAGATCATCGCCCAGCCCGATGACGGCGCCAGCCCGCGCCGTCTCACCATAGATCAGCTCGCCGCGCTGGCGCGCTGCATCCGCGATCCCAAGTTCGCGGCGCAGGGCGGCATCGGCACAGGCAATAAGCTGGTCCTGCCCAATCACAAGACCGGGCCGGGGCCGGAGATCTCTGCGCTGGTTCGCGCCGGACTGATGAAGTGCGTCGGCACCATCGATGACGGCGCCTCGGTCCAGTATTACGCCACACCAGCCGGCGAGCGCACCCTGCGCGCCTGGCGCGCGGCGGCGGCGTCGGGCCGGGTGGATGACAGCCTGCTCGGGGGTGCGTCATGAGCACTGCGCCCTTCGCCCTCACCCCGCGCCAGCGCGAGGTGCTGGACGTCCTGATCAGGGTCCATGACGCCACCGGCATTACACCCAGTTTTCAGGAGATCGCGGACGAGATCGGCCTCGGATCGAAAAGCGGCGTCGCTCGCATCATCGACGCGCTCGAACAGCGCGGCTGGATTCAACGCCTGCCCAACTTCGCCCGCGCCATCCGCATCCTGCGCCGCCCCGAGGAGATCGAGGCGAACTGGCTGATCTGGTCCGTGGTCAACGGGTCATGGTGGCGCGCTAATCAGGCGGGCTATACCCGCGTGCTGGCCGAGGCCGGGCGCTATACGCGCCACACTGCCCTGAGCATCAGCGGGCGAGCCCGCGATGGCTGGGACGGGGCAGCTGCCCCGACCGAGCTGCCCGTCCGTCTTGAGGACGTGATGGCGGCTGCGGCGATGGGCGCAGAGATCACGTCCGCCATTAACGCGCACGCTGCAGATCAGCGGGGGCGCGCATGAGCCCTACCGTAAACCGCACCCTGAAGGACGCCGGGTTTGACCATATCGACCACGCGCTTGGTCGCCCGGTCGATCCCATGGCGGACACCTATCGGGACTATTACGCCCTAAATGCTGACAGCTCACGAGTGTCCGAGTTCGACGCCTCCCCTCATTGGGAAAGAGGTTCGAAGGGCGGCGGCGTCGTCATGTTTCATGTCACGGATGCTGGACGGAAGGCGCTCGCAGAACACCTCAAGACCATCGCCGATCCCTGGCGCCTGTATGCCGTGACCTTCGAGGGCTTCATCACCCACGTGTCCGGCAAGTCCCACAGTTGCGCCAAGTACAGCCATTATCTGGACATCGCTGACGCGCTGTCTGACCTCACCTTCGGCGAGTACCTCAAAGGCGCGCGCTGCAGGCTGGTTGCCTCCACGGGAGCCGCCACATGACCCACCACACCCGCGAGATCATCGCCGACTGTTTCGCAGGCGCGGGCGGCGCCAGCATAGGCATCTTTCTGGCGCTCGGGCGTCATCCGGACGTGGCGATCAATCACGACCCTGACGCCATCCGCATGCATGGGGTAAACCATCCGGACACCTATCATTTCAATTCCAATATCTGGAATGTGGATCCCGATGATGTGGTGCGGCGCTTCGGCCCGGTCGGCCTGCTCTGGGCCAGCCCGGACTGCAAGCACTTCTCCAAGGCCAAGGGCGGACGCCCGGTCAAACGCAATATCCGCGATCTGGCCTGGACCGTAGTCCTCTGGGCAAGGCGCGCGCGCCCCCGGGTGATCATCCTCGAGAATGTCGAGGAGTTCCGCCATTGGGGGCCGGTCAGCGCGGATGGCAAGCCCTGCCCCGAACGGCGCGGCCAGACCTTTGACCAATGGGCGGGCCAGCTGCGACGGCTCGGTTACAAGCTCGAACACCGCGAGCTGCGCGCCTGCGACTATGGCGCGCCCACCATCCGCAAGCGCCTGTTCGTGATCGCCCGCCGCGACGGCGAGCCCATTGTCTGGCCCGAGCCGACCCATGGCGCGCCCGACGATCCTGATGTGATCGCGGGCCGCAAACAGCCCTGGCGCACCGCCGCCTCGATCATCGACTGGTCCCTGCCCCTGCCCTCGATCTTCCTGACGAAGGAACAGGCGCAGGACTATTACAAGCGCACGGGCGTGCGTCTGGTCCGCCCTCTGGCGGAAAAGACCGAGGCCCGCATCGCCCGCGGCGTGAAACGCTATGTCATCGACGCCGCCGAGCCCTTCATCGTCACGCTCAATCATGGCGGCGACCATCAACGCGGCTGGGCGCTTGGCGAACCCTTTCGCACGGTCACCGCTGCGCGCGACGCCCATGCCCTGATCACCCCCTATGTCAGCTACGCCCAGCAAGGCGGCGGCAATCGCAGCGCAACCGATCCGCTGCACACCATCTGCGCCAGCACGAAGGATCAGAATGTCATCATCGCCCCGACGGTGATGAAGTTTCGGGCCGACAGCCTCGGCTGCAAGATCGACGCGCCCCTGCCCACCGTCACAGCCAACAGCCATATCAAGCGCCCCGGCGGCGCGGCGCCTCTGGGCGTGGCGGCGGCGTATCTGATCCCTCACCCCGCCGGAAAGCCGAACCGCTATGGATGCGGGGAATGCGGCGCGGTCTTTCATGACAAGCACGCCTCCGAGGCGGGCGGGCTCGCGCCCGCCGAATGCCCGGCCTGCGGCGAGGAAGACAATGTCACCTTCCTGTACAAACACCCCGCCGAGCCAGACGCCGTGCAGGTCGCTTACGCCGCGCCGCACATCATGACCATGCGCAATGCCGGCAAGCCCTATACCGCCGCAAACGAGCCGACCCACACGGTGACGGCCGGCGGGGCCGGGCTCAGCGTGGTCGCTGCCTTCATGGCCCAGCACAATGGCGGCGCGAACATGGACAGCCATGCAGGGCGGGCCGTGACCCTGCCCCTCAGCACGCTCACCACCACGGCCAGCCAGCAGGCAATTGTCGGAACCTTCATGCTCACCATGAAGGGCAGCGACCGGCGCATGCGCGCCATCACCGATCCCGCCAGCACGCTCACCGCCCAGGGCGGCAACCTCTCCATGGTCGCCGCCTTAATGGGCAAATACTACGGCACGGGTGATGGTCAGGCGCTGACGGAGCCCTGTCACACCGTCACCACGCGCGACCGGTTCGGGCTGATCACTTGCACGATCCACGGCCAGCCCATGGCCATCCATGATATCGGCATGCGCATGCTCACCCCGCGCGAGCTCTATCGCGCCCAGGGCTTCCCCGACAGCTATCAGATCGATCACGACGCCGAGGGCGTGCGCTTCACCAAATCGGTCCAGGTGCGCAGCGCGGGAAACTCGGTCTGCCCGCCACTCGCCGAGGCGCTGGTCCGCGCCAATGTCGAACTGCGCGACCTCACCCCATCCACCCCCGAACTGGAGGGGCCGCTGTTCGCGGTCGCTGCGGAATGAGCAAACCAGATCACCCGCTGCTGGATCCGGCAGTGAAGGCCACACGCGCCTTGAACACCCTGTCATCCGGACGGCTCGATCCCGAGATCATCATCCTCGATAAGCAGACTCTGTCCCTGGTCTCGGAGATCGACGGCGTCGACTACATCCTCACCATGATGCGCGTCCCGAAACAGCGCCCGCGTCCATCTGAAAACTAAGGGTGACGCTATGCCCCGCTGGACCCGCAAACACTTCATCCGTCCCGATGACCTCGCCATCGCCGAGGCACACGCAATGGCTGATCATGGCCTCGGCGCGGTCAGCTTTGACGGCACCGATGACGCTCCGGTCTGGACGCCCGCCCCGACCATCGAGGGCCATGGCGGCAGCCCTGTGCGCCTCAAGCTGTGTCGCACGAAGGGCTGGAACCTGCAGGCGGCGAGCCAGGCGCTCAATGGTCGCGCTGCCCGCGCCGTCACCCGCCCCGGCCCGTTTGGGAATCCATTCGCCAAACGTGATGAGGCCGCACAATACTTCATCATCAACGAGATCAAGTTCGAGGCATGGGTCAAAGGCGACACCCAGCTAGAGGGTAACGCCCTGCTGGTTGACGCCTTTGCGCGATGGATCATGGAAACCACCGACGGATGGACTTTTGCCAACCGCGTCCGCGCCGAACTGCCCGGCCTGAACCTCGCCTGCTTCTGCCCGTCACACCTGCCCTGTCATGCGGACGTGTTGCTCGCCATCGCCAATGGCCGGGACATACGCACGGCCCTGCCCTGGCGGACGGCCTGATCATGAGCCGCGCCCCGATCCCCCCCGACAGCCGCCGCCGCACGCCCGTGCGGGCGTCGGCGCGTGCGCGGGAGACGGGCGCCCCGCTCAACCCACCCTTGTCAGACGCCGAGAAGCGGATGATCATCGCCCTGTTCGAGGGACTGGCCGAGGCCGATCACAACGCCAGCCAGCGCCCTCGAGCAGCAGGACAGACCAGGGGCACATCATGACGATAGCAGATTTGCTCTCGCAGCAGATTGGCGCACAGGCGGCGCAGGTCAGGGACTTTCTGCAGCCCTATAAGGACGCCGCCGCCATCCGCGCGATTGACCAGCTCGACGGCGATGCGACTCAGGGCCATGTCTATCAAGGGCCGAACAGCCTCACTTTCAGCGACCCGTCCGGGCGCGTGCTCAGCTGTGTCCGCTGGCGCATCGAGACCCGGTGGAATGGCCTCACGCACACGGCCCGCGTCGAGGCCGAAACGGACGTCCTCTCATGACGCCCGCCCTCTATGCCCGCTATTCCAGTGATCTGCAGCGCGACCAGTCCATCGAGGACCAGTTGCGGCTCGCGCGCCGGGCGCTTGATCAGGCGGGCCTCGCCAGCGCCCATGCGCTGGTCTTTTCAGACGCCGCCATTTCGGGCGCCGCGACGGGCAACCGCCCCGGCCTGACCGGCCTCCGCCAGGCCATCGCCAGTCGTCAGATCAGCGCCGTCGCTGTGGAATCACTCGACCGGCTTAGCCGGGACCAGGCCGACCTCGCCCTCATCGCGCGCGAGATGCGCGCCGCTGGCGTGCGGCTGATCACGTCCGATGCGGGCGAGATCAGCGATGACGCCGCCGGCATCATGCAGATCGGCATGCGCGGCATGATCGGCCAGATCTATCTCAAGGATCTCGCGAACAAGACCCGGCGCGGGCTCGAAGGCGTCGTCGCCGAGGGACGCCATACCGGCGCTCCGCCCTATGGCTATCAGAAGAAGCCGGGCGGCGAGCCCGGCGAGCTGGTGATCGACGCCGAGGAAGCCGCGATAGTGCGCCAGATCTGCGAGGACTTTGTCGCCGGGCTATCGCCCCAGGCCATTGCGGCCGCACTCAACGCAGCGGGCGTGCCCGGCCCGTCCGGGCGACTCTGGCAAACCTCCACGATCTTCGGCCAGCCCAAGCGCCTCAACGGCATCTTGTGGAATCCCATGTATCGCGGCGAGCAGATCTGGAACCGCCAGCGCAAGGTGAAAGATCCCGTCAGCGGCAAGGCCCGCATGGTCGCCAATCCCGAGAGCGACTGGGTCCGCCGACCGGCGGAGAACTGGCGAATCCTGCCCGAAGATCTCTGCGACGCGATCGACAGAGCCAAAGCGAAGCGCCAGATCAGCCAGTCGCCCAAAGCCCCGCGCCCCAAGCGCGCCCTGTCCGGCCTGCTCAAGTGCGGCGGCTGCGGCGGTTCGCTGGTGATCGCCGGGGCCAACCCGCCCCGCTATGCGTGCAGCACGCGCAAGGACAAGGGCGAGGCCGCATGTGCGGGCATTGGCCACGTCAAGGCGCCCGAGATTGAAGAACGCGTGCTGAGCGCGACTAGAACCCGCCTGCTCAGTCCCGAGGCGATCCGGCTGGGCATGGAAGCCTATCGCCGCAAACGGCGCGAACTGGCGAGCACGGGCGCTCAGGAGCGCATCGACCTCACAAAAAAGATCAATGCGCTGCGCGCGCAGGAAGAACGGCTGGTTGACGCCTTCGCCCAGGGACAGGCGCCCGAGACGGCCCTTGCCCGCGTCAGCCAGCTCGAGGCCGACCGCAAGGCGCTGGAGGCGCGGCTGCACGCGCTCGAGGATGACAGCCCGGTGACCGAGCTCCACCCCTCAGCCCCCGCCCGGTACGCCACACTGGTCGAACGCCTGCAGGCGCTGATCGCTGCAGACGACGCCGCCCTGAAAGACGCGATCAGCGACCGCACCCGCGCGGAACTGATGGACGCCCTGCGCGACCTGATCAAATCGGTAAGCGTGTCCAGAAACAAAAAAAGCGGCGAGGTCGACCTCCAGGTGGAGGGTGACCTCGCCGCTCTTCTTAACTTCAGCTCTCAGAGTCAGAGAGTAGTGGGTGCGGGGGTAGGATTTGAACCTAC
>NZ_DJIQ01000053.1:0-20859 GCF_002433705.1 Oceanicaulis sp. UBA6590 | reverse complement strand
TATGTGGGTCTGGTTTCGGGGGCGTGTTTTGCTGATTTTGGTCACCATGTGACCTGCATCGACAAGAATTCGGAGAAGATCGATCAGCTTCGCTCGGGCGGGGTTCCGATTTACGAGCCGGGCCTTGATCTTCTGATCGAGCGCAATGTGCGCGAGGGTCGGCTGGATTTCGAGACGGATCTGACCGATGCGGTGAAGGCGGCGGATGTGGTGTTCATCGCGGTGGGCACGCCGTCGCGGCGGGGCGATGGTCATGCGGATCTGAGCTATGTGTACGCGGCGGCTGAAGAGATCGCGCGCTCCATGGACGGGTTCACGGTTGTGGTGACCAAGTCCACCGTGCCGGTCGGGACGGGCGACGAGGTTGAGGCGGTGATCCGCAAGACCCGTCCGGATGCGCAGTTCGCGGTGGTGTCCAATCCCGAATTCCTGCGCGAGGGCGCGGCGATCGAGGACTTCAAGCGGCCTGACCGTGTCGTCGTGGGCGTTGAGAACGACACCGCGCGCGAGGTGATGCGCGAGCTCTATCGTCCGCTGTTTCTCAACGAGACCCCGATCGTGTTCACGGCGCGGCGCACGTCGGAGCTGATCAAGTACGCGGCGAACGCGTTCCTGGCGATGAAGATCACCTTCATCAACGAGATGGCGGATCTGTGCGAGGCGGTGGGCGCGGACGTGCAGCAGGTGGCCAAGGGGATCGGCCTGGACAACCGGATCGGGAACAAGTTCCTGCACGCCGGTCCCGGCTATGGCGGCTCGTGCTTCCCGAAAGACACGCTGGCGCTGACGCGCACGGCGCAGGAGCATGACAGCCCGGTGCGTCTGGTGGAGACGGTGGTCGACATCAATGACAAGCGCAAGGCGGCGATGGCGGACAAGGTCATCAAGGCGTGCGACGGCGATGTGTCGGGCAAGACGGTGGCGGTGCTGGGGCTGACCTTCAAGCCCAATACCGACGACATGCGCGATGCGCCCTCGCTCGACATCATTCCCGCGCTTCAGAAGGCGGGGGCGAGGATCAAGGCGTATGACCCGGCCGGCGCGCTGGAGGCGGAGAAGCTTCTGAGCGATGTGGAGATGACCTCGGGCGCCTATCTGTGTGCGGAGGATGCGGACGTTCTGGTGATCATCACCGAATGGAACGAGTTCCGCGCGCTGGATCTCGATCGTGTGAAGGAGTCCATGAAGGGCTCCATCCTCGTGGACCTGCGCAATATCTACGACCCCGCAGACATGAAGGGCCGCGGCTTCAATTATATCAGCGTGGGGCGATAGGGTTTCCGGCGCCTGAAATCTGCCGCAGTAATTGTTGAAGCCTTTCACGCCATTAAGGCGTGTGGGGCGATGGCCAGGTCGGGCCGCTATGGCTATCGAAGGCGGCAGGGCCCGGTTTGGAGTCAGGAGCAGCTCATGTGCGGCATTGTCGGCATCGTCGGATCGACCACGGTAACAGAGCGCCTGGTGGAAGGGCTGCGGCGGCTTGAATATCGCGGCTATGACTCTGCCGGCGTTGCGGTGATCACGCCGGAGGGCGTACTGGAGCGGCGCCGTGCGCCGGGCAAGATTTCAGGTCTGGACCAGGCGATCGCCAGCGACCCGGCCGATGGCGCTGTCGGGATCGGCCATACCCGGTGGGCGACCCATGGCGCGCCGACGCTGGAGAACGCCCACCCCCATGCCTCAGGCCCGGTCGCGATCGTTCACAACGGCATCATCGAGAACTATGCCGAATTGCGCGAAGAGCTGAAGGCGGCCGGCTTTGCCTGTTCAACCCCGACCGACTCGGAAGTGATCGCGCATCTGATCGCCGCGGGCCTGAAGCGCGGTCTCGACATGGCGGGCGCGTTTCATGCCGCCGTGGACCGCTTGCGCGGGGCCTATGCGTTGGCCGCTCTGAATGTCGAGGATCCGGATGCGCTTTACGTGGCGCGCTCGGGCTGTCCGCTGGTTGTGGGGCTGGGCGAGACCGAGGGCTATGTCGGGTCTGACTCCCTGGCGCTCGCAGGCTGGACCAACAAGGTGATCTATCTTGAGGAAGGTGACCGGGCCATCGTCACCGCGGGCGATGTCCGCATCCTTGACGCCCAGCAACGCCCCGCCAATCGCGAAGTGCATGTTTCCCGCGCTGTCGCCGGCTTTGCGGACAAGGGCGAGTACCGGCACTTCATGGAAAAGGAGATCCATGAACAGCCGGACGCGATCGCTCACACCCTGTCGCGCTATGTGGATGTGGACGCCGGCCGTTTCACCACCGACGGGCTTCTGGACTGGAAAGCGATCAACCGTCTTCTGGGTACGGCCTGCGGCACGGCGTTCTACGCCGCCGCGATTGGCAAGTACTGGTTCGAGAAGCATGCCCGGCTGTCTGTCGAGATCGATGTGGCCTCCGAGTTCCGTTATCGCGATCCGGTGATCGGCCCGAAGGATGCGGCGCTGTTCATCTCCCAGTCGGGCGAGACCGCTGATACGCTCGCCGCTTTGCGCTATTGCAAGCAGGCGGGCGCAAAGACGCTGGCCGTGGTCAATGTGGCCGAATCCTCCATTGCCCGCGAGGCGGACGCCATCGCCCAGACCCAGGCCGGACCCGAAATCGGGGTGGCCTCGACCAAGGCCTTCACGGCCCAGTTGACCGCCATCGCCTCTCTCGCGATCGGCGCCGGTCGCGCCCGGGGCGTTCTCACCGAAGCGGATGAAGCGCGCTTCGTCACGGCGCTCCTGGAAACGCCGCGCCTGATCAATGCCGCTCTCGGGGTTGAGCCGCAGATCGAGAAGATCGCCCAGCGGCTGACCCAGGCGCGGGACGTGCTGTATCTGGGCCGCGGAGTCTATCATCCGCTGGCCATGGAAGGCGCTCTGAAGCTCAAGGAAATCAGCTACATCCACGCCGAAGGCTACGCCGCAGGAGAGCTCAAACATGGCCCGATCGCGCTGATCGAGGAGGGGACGCCGGTGGTGGTCGCCGCACCGCATGACGCGCTGTTCGAGAAGACGTTGTCGAACATGCAGGAAGTCGCCGCCCGTGGCGCCGAGATCATTCTGATTACGGATGAGCAGGGCGCTGCACTGGCCGTGGACACGGCCGAGCACATCGTCACCATGCCCGAATGTCCCGAATTCATCCGCCCCATCGTGGCGGCGGCGCCGATCCAGCTTCTGGCCTATCACACGGCTTCACTCAAAGGCACCGATGTGGACCAACCGCGGAATCTGGCGAAGTCCGTGACGGTTGAGTAATCGCGCTCGTGCAGACATTGCGGCGAGACGGTTCAGAAGCTATCAACCATGCGGATCATGCTCAGGGGGCAAATGATGTCGGGCGCCGTTCGCAAAGCAGTCATTCCGGTCGCAGGGTTTGGGACGCGCGTGCTCCCGGCGACCAAGGTCATTCCGAAGGAAATGCTGCCGGTCTATGACCGTCCGGCCCTGCAATATGTCGTCGACGAGGCGCTGGCCGCCGGAATCGAACACTTCATCTTCATCACCGGGCGCAACAAGGGCGCGATCGAGGACTATTTCGATCACGCCTATGAGCTTGAAGATGCGCTGGCGCAGAAGAACAAGACGGCGCTCCTGGAGACCTTGAACACGCTTCGTCCCGAGGCGGGGACCTGCAGCTTCGTGCGTCAGCAGGCGCCGAAGGGGCTGGGCCACGCCATCTGGTGCGCCCGCGATCTCGTGGGCGATGACCCCTTCGCCGTGATGCTGCCTGACATGATCATGGATGGCGCGACGCCCTGCCTGAAAGGCATGGTCGACGCCTATGCCGGGACGGGCGGGAACCTGGTCTCGGTTGAAGCCGTGCCCGAGGAAGACGTATCCAAGTATGGCGTCATCAAGCCGGGCGCGGACAAGGGCGTGCTGCTGGAGATGCTGGGCATGGTGGAGAAGCCGCCGGTTGATCAGGCGCCGTCCAATCTGATGATTTCGGGGCGGTACATTCTGGAGCCGCGGATCATGGAGCTTCTGGGCAACCAGGCGCCAGGCGCCGGCGGGGAAATCCAGCTCACCGATTCCATGGAGACCCTGCTCAAGACCCGCCCGTTCCACGCCTACAAGTTCGAGGGCGTGACCTATGACACCGGATCGCCGCAGGGCTATCTGGAAGCGTTCGCCGCCATGGCGCTGAAGGCGGACCACACCGCCAGCGAGGCGGTGCTCTCGGGCCTTCTGAAGGGCGATCGGCGGGGCTAGCCCGCGGCCTGGCGGGTCGCTTCGGCCAGATCCTCGGCGACGGAGGTGACGAGATGATCGTCATCGCCCTGGGTCATCACCCGGATCAACGGTTCGGTGCCTGACTTGCGCAGGACGAGCCGGCCCTGATTGCCAAGTCGGGTCTCGGCGTCCTTCTGGGCCTTCTGGACGCTCTCAAGCTCCAGCGGCGAGGCGCCCTCATAGCGCACATTGATAAGAACCTGCGGCGCGGGTTCGAAGAGATGGCAGATCTCGCTCGCCGGTTTCTGGGCGCGCACACAGCTCGCCAGCACCTGAAGCGCGGCGATCAGGCCGTCGCCCGTTGTGGCGTGATCAAGCAGCACGACGTGCCCGGATTGTTCGCCGCCGACATTGTATCCGCCACTGCGCATGGCCTCGACCACATGGCGATCGCCGACCTTGGTGCGAACAAGCCTGAGGTTCTCCGACTGCAGATAGCGCTCCAGCCCGAAATTGCTCATGACCGTGGTGACGACCCCGTCGCCCGCGAGCTGGCCGGTGTCGAGCTGGTCCTTGCCGATGCGAGCGATGATCTGATCGCCATCAATCAGTTCGCCCTTCTCGTCACACAGGATGGCGCGATCGGCGTCGCCATCCAGCGCAATGCCGATATCGGCGCCCAGCTCGCGCACGGCCCTGATCATGGCTTCGGGCGCCGTGGAGCCGCATTCGCGATTGATGTTGGTGCCATTGGGCGCCACGCCGATCGGGTGGACGTCCGCGCCCAGCTCCCACAAGGCGATGGGGGCGGTCTTGTAGCCGCCGCCATTGGCGCAATCGACCACCACCTTGATCCCGGACAGGGAGAGTTCGCGCGGGAAGCTGGCCTTGGCGCCCTCGATATACCGGCCATAGGCGTCCTTGTAGTGATCGAGCTTGCCGATCTTCTCGCCATCCACCGACGACGCATCCGGATCAGCCTCGATCAGGCGCTCGATCTCGAGTTCGCTGTCATCGGCCAGCTTGAAGCCGTCCGGTCCGAACAGCTTGATTCCGTTGTCTGTATAGGGATTGTGCGACGCCGTGATCATGATTCCGAGATCGGCGCGCATGGAGCGGGTCAGCATGCCGATGGCGGGGGTGGGGCAGGGGCCGATCAGCCGCACATCCATCCCCGTTGCGGTCAGGCCGCCCACCATGGCGTGCTCGATCATATAGCCAGAAAGACGGGTGTCCTTGCCGATCACCACCATGTGGCGACGGTCGCCCTGACGGACAAAGGAGCCGATGGCCCGGCCCAGTTTCAGCGCGACCTCGGGGGTCATCGGGTGCTGGTTGGCGCGACCGCGAACGCCGTCCGTGCCGAAATACTGTTTCATGGGCAAAGGTCCCCGTGCTGGCTCAGGTGCTCTGGTGGTAGGCTGATCGCAGAGCCGATGCAATCACATGGCCATTCCGGCCGCTGGTGAAATAAAACGACAGGCTTCGTGACTTTTCTCCAAACTGCGAAGCTCATATGAGCAGGGTCACCCTTTTCGCTTTGCGCCAGGAATACGCATCATGCTGCCTTTCATTGACCTCGCCGCCCAGCGGGCCCGTCTTCAGCCCAAGCTGGACCAGGCCATCGCCAAGGTGATCGAGGAAGGACGCTATATCTTCGGCCCGGAAGTCACCGATCTGGAAGAGAAGCTTGCCGCCTTCAGCGCCGCCCGGCATGCGCTGACCTGCGCAAACGGCACTGATGCGCTGGCCTTGCCTCTGATGGCCTGGCAGGTGAGCGAGAAAGACGCCATCTTCGTGCCCAGCTTCACCTTCGCCTCCACCGCAGAAATGCCTGCGCATCTGGGCGCGCATCCGGTGTTTGTCGATATTGATCCCGAGACCTATTGCATGGATCCCGGATCGCTGGAGAAAGCGGTCGCCTGGGCGAAGTCGGAAGGTCTGAACCCGCACACCGTGATTGCGGTGGATCTGTTCGGTCAGCCAGCGGACTATCCGGCGATCTCGGCGATCTGCAAGGCGGAAGGCATGAAGCTGATCGCCGACAGCGCGCAGGGTTTTGGCTGCACGCTGGACGGCAAGCACCCGGTCGAATGGGCGGATGTGGCGACCATCAGCTTCTACCCCGCCAAGCCGCTGGGCTGTTATGGCGATGGCGGCGCGGTGGTGACCCAGGATGACGAGCTGCAGCATCTGATGAAGTCGTTGCGCAATCACGGCGAGGCGGATGAGCGCTATTACTATGCCCGCATCGGCCTGAACTCGCGTCTCGACACGATCCAGGCGGCGGTTCTGCTGCTCAAGCTTGAAATCTTCGCAGACGAAATAAAAGCGCGCAATGTCGCCGCCGACGCCTATGCCAAGGGCTTTGGCGATGTGGTGAAGGCTCCCAAGGTGATCGAGGGCGGCGTGTCCACCTGGGCGCAATATACCATCGAGGTGGATGATCGTGACGCCTTCCGCGCCAGCCTTGCGGAGAAGAGCGTGCCGACGGCCGTCTACTACCCGGTCCCGCTGCATCTTCAGGATTGCTATGCGGCCTTCAAGCAGATGCCCGGCGGTTTGCCGGTGACCGAAGCGGCGGCCCATCGCGTGGTGTCGCTGCCGATGGACGCGTATCTCGAAGGCGACCGGTTGTCCCAGGTCATCGCCGCTGTGCGCGCGTCCGTGTAATTGCGCGACCGCAGCGCTTGATCCTTCAGGCGCGGCTTCCGAATTGTGAGACGAACCAGACGGGCGGTCCCTCAGGGCCGCCCGTTCTTTCGTCGACGGACCGCGATAAAAATGCTGCAGTGCACAGTCTCGAGGTTTTGCCGGGTTTCTGCGCTATGCAAAAGCTCATAAACTGACTACCACATCCGCTGATCCTTTCATGACCAAGGGGCGTCGTCATGACCGACATCCAGACGCGCATCCGCACCTATGCGCAACGCTTCCAGAGCGGAGCTCAGCCACGGGCGCGTGAGCTTTCTCCACATCTCAAGGCGCTGGAGGCTGAAGCCATTCACATCATGCGTGAAGTGGCGGCCGAGTTCGAGCGTCCGGTCATGCTCTATTCGATCGGCAAGGACTCAACGGTCATGCTGCATCTGGCGATGAAGGCCTTCTTCCCGTCCAGGCCGCCCTTTCCCTTCCTGCACATCGACTCCCTTTGGGAGTTCCAGGCCATGGGCGAGTTTCGCGACGCGCTCAGCGAGGCTCTGGGGCTCGACATGATCGTGTGGGTCAATGAAGAGGGCAAACAGCGCGAGATCAATCCGTTTACGGATGGGTCGGCGCTGCACACCCAGGTGATGCGCACCGAAGGGCTCCTGCAGGCGCTCAATGACGGGCGGTATGACGCCGCATTTGGCGGCGGTCGCCGGGACGAGGAGAAGTCCCGCGCCAAGGAACGCGTTTTCTCCTTCCGCAACGCCGCCCACGCCTGGGACCCGCGCAATCAGCGCCCCGAGCTCTGGCGCACCTACAACACCCGGATCCGCAAGGGTGAGAGCATTCGCGTCTTCCCGCTGTCCAACTGGACCGAAGTCGATATCTGGCAATACATCCTGGAAGAGGACATTCCCATTGTCCCGCTTTACTTCGCAGGCGAACGACCGGTTGTGGAGCGCGACGGCACGCTGATCATGGTCGATGACGAACGGATGGTTTTCGAGGACGGCGAAACGCCGGAAATGCGCAAGATCCGCTTCCGGACGCTGGGCTGTTACCCGCTCACCGGCGCTGTGGAGAGCGAGGCGGAAACGCTTGATGACATTGTTCTTGAAATGCTCACCGCGCGCACGTCCGAACGCGCAGGCCGCCTGATCGATTTCGACGAGGCGGGCTCCATGGAGAAGAAGAAGCGCGAGGGGTATTTCTAAGATGGCTGATGATGCAATCCGCGCTGAAGTCGCCGAACGTCTGACCCGGGCGGGGGAGAACGGGGTGCTGCGAGTGATTACTTGCGGCTCTGTGGATGACGGCAAATCCACCCTGATCGGCCGACTTCTGTATGACTCCAAGCTGCTCTTCGAAGACCAGATCAAGGTGCTTGAGCGCGATTCCCGCAAGCACGGCACTGCAGGTGAGGAAATCGACTTCGCCTTGCTGCTGGATGGTCTTGAGGCCGAGCGCGAGCAAGGCATCACCATCGATGTGGCCTATCGCTTCTTCAATACGGAAAAGCGCAAGTTCATCGTCGCCGACACGCCCGGTCACGAGCAGTACACGCGCAACATGGCGACGGGCGCCTCGACGGCGGACCTCGCCATCATTCTGGTGGATGCGCGCAAGGGCGTGCTGACCCAGACCAAGCGACATACCTATATCGCCAACATGATGGGCATCCGTCATGCCGTTCTGGCGGTGAACAAGATGGATCTGGTGGAGCATTCCCGCGCCCGCTTCCACGAGATCGTCTCCGAATACCTCACCATCGCCGAAGATCTGGGCTTTGCGACCATTACGCCAATCCCGATCTCCGCGCGCTATGGCGACAACATCTTCTCCCGATCGGACGCCATGAAATGGCATGACGGCCCGACGCTCATGGAGCATCTCGAACGTGTGGACACCAACACCGAGAAGGAAGCGGCCTATGCTTTCCGCTTCCCGGTGCAATGGGTGAACCGTCCCAATCTCGATTTCCGCGGCTTCTCCGGGACTGTGGCGTCAGGCGCCGTGGCGCCCGGCGATGATGTGGTCGTCGCGCATTCCGGCAAGGCGGCCAAGATCAGCCGCGTGGTGACGGCCGATGGCGATCTCGAAACCGCAAGGGCGGGCGACGCCGTCACGCTGGTCCTTGATCGTGAAATCGACATTGCACGTGGCGACATGCTGGCGGACCCGCAGCAGCGCCCGGAAGTCTCTGACCAGTTCGCCGCGGAAATCCTCTGGATGACTGAGGAGGAAATGCTTCCGGGACGGTCCTATCTGCTCAAGGCCGGCGGACAGGTCTCGCCCGTATCCGTCACGACCCTCAAGCACAAGCTGAACGTCAACAGCTTCGAGAAAGAGCCGGGCAAGTCGCTCAAGCTGAACGAAATCGGCGTCTGCACGCTCTCGACCTCGCGGCCCATCGCCTTTGATCCTTACAAGGATCAGCGCGAGACCGGCTCCTTCATCCTGATCGACCGCTTCACCAACCAGACGGTGGGCGCCGGCATGATCGAGTTCTCCCTGCGCCGGGCCAGCAACATCCACACTCACGCCATGGATGTGGACAAGGCGCGCCGCGCCGACATGAAGGGCCAGAAACCGGCTGTGCTGTGGTTCACGGGCCTGTCGGGCGCGGGCAAGTCCACCATCGCCAACCTCGTGGAGCGCAAGCTGGCCGAGGCGGGGCGTCACACCTATTCGCTCGACGGGGACAATGTCCGCCATGGGCTGAACAAGGATCTGGGCTTCACCGATGTGGACCGGGTGGAGAATATCCGCCGGATCGGGGAGGTGGCGAAGCTGTTCGTGGATGCGGGCCTGATCGTGACCTGCTCCTTCATCTCACCCTTCCGATCCGAGCGTCAGATGGTGCGCGAACTGGTGGACGAGGCGGAGTTCATCGAGATCTTCGTCGATGCGCCGTTGGAGGTCTGCATGCAGCGCGATCCCAAGGGCCTCTACAAGAAGGCGCAGGCTGGCGAGATCAAGAATTTCACAGGCTTCGACAGCCCGTATGAAGCGCCCGAAAGCGCCGAGATCCACCTCAAGACGGGCGATCTGTCTGCAGAGGATGCGGCCGAGCGCGTGATCGAGACGCTGATCGAGCGCGGCTTCATCGGCTAGGGCCTGAACCAGACGACGGGTCCTGTGACCCGTCGTCGCCTGTCACGCTGCTAACGCGGCGGTTGGGCCCAGGCCACGAAGGCGCCGTTCTTGTAGCCCGCATCGGTCTTGCCGTAGCGGAAGGGCGCCCCCTCCGGATCCGTAACGACGCCGCCGGCGGCATTCAGCACGGCGTGTCCCGCGGCCGTGTCCCACTCCATCGTGGGTCCGAAGCGCGGATAGAGATCGGCCGCGCCTTCCGCCAGCTTGCAGAACTTCAGGGAAGAGCCCGCCGACACCGCCTCGGTGACGCCCTGGGCTTCGGCGAAGGCCTTCGTCTGTTCATCCGCATGCGACCGGCTCATCACGGCGGTCATGCCGGATGCGGGTTTCTCGCGGGTATGGGCCGGTGAGAGTTTGTCAGACGTCAGGGTTTCCCCCGGTTCGAATGCGCCGGTAAAGGCGGTTTCACCGCCCAGATAGAGCTGCTTGAGGGCCGGGGCGTAGACCGCGCCCGCGACCGGAGCGCCGTCGCGGATCAAGGCGATATTGATGGTGAACTCGCCGCGCTTGGCGATGAATTCCTTGGTGCCGTCAACGGGGTCGACGAGCAGGAACTCGTCCTCGACAGAAGGCCGGATGCCGGCCTCAAAGCTTTCTTCCGCCAGCACAGGCACATCAGGCATCAGCTCGGCGAGCGCCTTGAGGATGATGACCTCGGCGCGCTTGTCCGCTTCAGTGACGGGCGATTTGTCGGCCTTCTGCTCGGCGGTGAAGTCGCTCTCATAGACCTCCATCACCGGGATGGCGGCCTCCAGGCAGATCTGACCAAAGGACCGGGCGAGAGCGTCGAGTGTCATGGTCAGATCCTTCTTGGGCTAGCGGCGTTCCGCTTTCAGCAGGTTCTTCAGATAAGCGCCATAGGCGTTGGGGATCGAATTGGCGGTCTTTTTCAATTGTTCGTCGGTGATGAAGCCGTTGCGCCAGGCGATCTCCTCAGGACAGGCGATCTTAAGGCCCTGACGCTTCTCGATGGCGCGGACATATTCGGTGGCTTCCACCATGCCTTCCACCGTGCCCGTGTCCAGCCAGGCGACGCCGCGCGAGAGCAGTTGAACCTTGAGCTGGCCGCGCTCCATATAGGCTTCGTTCACCGAGGTGATTTCGAGCTCACCGCGCGCAGAGGGCGTGATCGACTTGGCGATCTGCACGACGCTGGAATCATAGAAGTATAGCCCGGTGACCGCCCAGTTGCTGCGTGGCTTCTTGGGTTTTTCCTCAAGGCTGATGGCGCGTCCGCTCTCATCAAGTTCAACCACGCCGAAGGCGGTGGGATCCGCTACATGATAGGCGAAGACCAGCGCGCCTTCGTCAAATTCGCCTGCCGTGCGAAGGCCTTCCACGAGGCCGGCGCCATGGAACAGGTTGTCGCCCAGAATGAGAGCGACATTGTCATCGCCAATGAAGTCTTCGCCGATCAGAAAGGCTTCGGCGAGGCCCCGGGGCTCGTCCTGCTCCGCATACTGAATGGTGACTCCGAAGCGGGATCCGTCACCCAGAAGGGTTTCATAGGCGGCTTTGCTCTCAGGCGTGGTGATGATCAGGATCTCACGGATCCCTGCCAGCAGGAGCGTGGAAAACGGATAGAAGATCAGCGGCTTGTCATAGATCGGAAGCAGCTGCTTTGACACGGCGAGGGTGATCGGACGCAACCGGCTGCCCAGCCCTCCAGCCAGAATGATGCCTTTTGTTGTTTTCGACATGGCGCGCGCTCACTCAACCTTTGCGCTGCTCATAGCGCCGAGAGATCACTTCAGGCAAGCCCGCGCGCCAGTCTCCGGGGCCGATTCCCGTCGCCGTCAGCAAGGCTTGGGCGTCCATGCGCGTATCGAGCGGACGCTGGGCCGGTTGGGGAAAGGCGCTTGAATCCACTGGGTCGATGACCGGCTCAACGGGCAGCTGGGGCTGCGCCAGCCGGATGGCGGCCCTCGCGAAATCGAACCAACTCGCCGCCGGTCCCCCGCTGAAATGGAACACACCGGCGGGCATCGTCTCAGACCGGGCGAGGCGGAGCAGCGCATTCGCCAGATCCGGAGCCCAGGTCGGCGTGCTGATCTGGTCTTGGACCACTTTCAGAGGCAGTCCGTTGTCCAGCCTGTTCAGAATGGCGTTGAGAAAACTGCCGCCCCGCCCATCGAAGATCCACGCTGCGCGCAGGATGAGAGCGTCCTCATTCGCCGTGATCACCGCATCCTCGCCATTACGCTTGGTGCGCGCATAGACATTGAGCGGGCGAGTGCGGGCCGTCTCCTTGTAGGGCGCGCCGCCTGCCGCACCGTCAAAGACATAGTCGGTCGAGACATGCAGGAACCGCACGCCGCGCGCCTTGCAGGCCGCCGCCAGTCGCGCGGGCCCTGTGCAATTGAGGGCCTGGGCGCCTTCGGGGTCGGACTCCGCGCCGTTCACATCCGTATAGGCGGCGGCGTTGATCACCGCACAAGGCGCGTGAGCGTCCAGCAGGCTTCCCGCATCGTCCCGGGACAGGTCGAACTGGTCGCGACCGCACGCGACAAGTCCGGAATCAAGTTCGAGCAAGGCCTGCGCCAGCTGCCCGGAGCGCCCGATGACGAGAATCCGATCGCGGGCCGCAGAATCCGCGCGCGTCATGCGCTCAGCCCGAGACGCTCGCCCTGATAGGTCTTGTCCAGGATTGGCCGCCACCAGTCCTCGCGGGCGAGATACCAGTCAATGGTTTGCGCAAGACCGTCCTCGAAACTGACGGAGGGCGCCCACCCCAGACTCTGCTTGATGGTGCTGGCGTCAATGGCGTAGCGCTGGTCATGGCCAGGGCGGTCCGTGACGAACCGGATCTGTTCGGCGCGCGAGGCGTCACCGGGACGGATGACGTCCAGACGCTCGCAAATGGCTGTCACCACGTCGAGATTGGTGCGTTCAGCGTCGCCGCCTATGCAATAGGTCTGACCCGCCTCCCCCTGGCTCACAACCAGCTCGAGGGCGCGCGCATGGTCATCCACAAAAAGCCAGTCACGCACGTTCGATCCGTCGCCATAGACCGGCAGGTCCTCGCCCGAAAGCGCCTTGAGGATCATCAGCGGAATGAGTTTTTCCGGGAACTGGCGCGGACCGTAATTGTTCGAGCAGTTCGACACCCGCACATCCAGGCCGTAGGTGCGGCCCCAGGCGCGCGCCAGATGGTCCGACGCCGCCTTGGAGGCGGAATAGGGCGAGGAGGGATCATAGGCTGTCTCTTCAGAGAACTTGCCCTCAGCGCCCAGCGATCCGAACACTTCGTCGGTGGAGACATGCAGGAAGGAAAAGCCGTCTGCGGCCTGGCCGCGCTTGTCGCGATACGCGCGCGCCGCTTCCAGCAAGGTGAAGGTGCCCAGCACATTGGTGTCGACGAAATCCTTGGCGCCGGTGATCGAGCGATCCACATGGCTTTCCGCGGCCAGATGCATGACAGCGTCCGGTTCAAAACGGTCGAACGCCTGATGCACCGCCTCGGCATTGCGAATGTCAGCGTGCAGGAAATCGTAATTGGGGTGATCTTCGAGATCCGCCAGAGAAGCTTGCGAGGCGGCATAGGTCAGGGCGTCCAGGTTGAGCACCCGCCAGCCGGTCTCCAGAACCAGCCGCCGCACCAGGGCGGAGCCGATAAAGCCCGATCCACCCGTCACCAATACCCGCATGCCTATGCTCCATCCCATCCCGCCGGGAAGAGCGGGGCGATCTCTTTCAGGCGCGGGGCGGCGGCGTCCTTGTCCGACAGGATCGGATCGTCCACCCCCCAGTCGACGCCCAGATCGGGGTCGTTCCACGCCACCGATCCATCATGCTCTTTCGAGTAATAGTCCGTCACCTTGTAGGCAACCCGGGTATTGCCGGTGAGCGTGACGAAACCATGAAGAAATCCGGGCGGAACCCAGAGCTGCCGACCGTTCTCCTCGCTCAGCTCGATGGCGGCCCAGTGACCGTAGGACGCCGATCCGTCCCGGATATCCACGACGACATCCCGGATGGCGCCCGTCATGACCCCGACCAGCTTGCCCTGGGCGTGCGGCGGGGACTGGTAGTGCAGCCCGCGCAGGGTGCCGGCCTGGGCGGAGAAGGACAGATTGTCCTGAACGAAGCGGACGTCAAAGCCTGCGTCGGCCAACCGGCGCTGATTGTAGCTTTCGCTGAACCAGCCGCGGGAATCGCCGAAGCGGGCAGGCGTGATCACAAGCGGGCCGGCCGCGCCGAAAAGGTCGTCTGAAAGCGTATCGATCATGGTGGACTTTATGCGTATCCGAAATGTTTGCGCCAGGGCTCGAGCGGCTCCAGGATTCCGTCATTAAGGGCGCTGTAACGCGTCCAGCGGCCCTTTGAGGAGGTATAGAGCTTCTGGATGACCTGGTCAGCAGAGGCGGTGCGAATGACTTTGCGCTCGCGCGCGGTCTTCCAGAAATCGACCAGACCGTCCTCCCAGGGCAGGCCCAGATGTTCGATGACCGGCTGCACGACGCCCTGAAGGTCGGTGACAAGCTCTTCATAGCGCACATAGCTGACATCAAGATCGAGGATCTCCTCGGCCTTCACCCAGAAGCTCATAACCTGATCATAGAGCGCGACAGCCCGCTCCATCGAGGTGAACTGGTACATGGCGTCGTTCAACAGGAAGTTCTGGCAAAAGCAGGACGTGACCACGTCGGCCGGATCGCGGACCGGGAAAATCACCTTCGAATCGGGGAAGATATACTTGATCAGCCGCGCGAAGGTCGTGTTGAGCGGCATCTTGTCGACATACAGGGTGTCGGGGTCGAGCTCGGATCGGCTCAGCCGTGCGAAATTCTTGTAGTACAGCTCCTGCAAGGTCTCGGGCGGGGTGTCATAGAAAGACTCAAGCAATTGCCGCCATCCCACGCCGAGCTGATGCGGGGCGCCCTTGAAATAGGAATCCAGAAGCGTGTCCCGGATGGTGGGCGGCTCTTCGAGCACTTCAATCCCGCTATGGGTTCTCAGGATCGTGTCCAGCAATGTCGTGCCTGAGCGGGGAAAGCTGTACATGAACACGATGCGCGGCGACCCGGGCGCTGACGCGACCGTATGATCCGACAGGCTTTCGGACGACTTTGACACCAGGTCGTTTGTCAGAATTCGCACCCGATCCGGATAGGAATTGGGGTTCACGCGCCCTGTCTTCAGGGTCAGGCTGGCGTGCAGGGCATTGCCGCGCTCGTACATCTTGTAGGCTTTGTCGTAATCACCGGCCTTGTCGTAGAGGCGGCCCGCCACCATGGCGATATTGGCCTGCTCGTCATCGGTGGCGGCATCGCTCTCGATATGCGCCTCGATAAGTCTGAGCGCTTCTTCGGTCTCTCCGAGATCATTGTGCATGAGGGCCCGGATGAAATGGATGGACGGGTGGCTGTATGTCACGCCGTTGGCGTCAATGGTCTCGAAGACCGGCTTGAGGACCGCCCCGGATCCGGGCTTGTTGAGGATGCGCAGGGCGCTCGCCAGGTTTATCTCGTCAATCGAAGCGGTTTCGGCAATCCTGATTGCGATGGCGCTCGCTTCGTCATGCCGATCCAGGTCGGTCAGCGCATTCGCGTAGGCCAGCTGGAAACGGATGTCCGCCTGATGCTCCGCCGACGCGGTTTCGTAGAGCGCCGCCGCCTCTTCAGGCTTCTTGGCGAAGATGTAGGCGTAGGCGGAGGATGAGAGCAGCCGGACATTCGGCGCCAAGGCCTCGAGGCTGCCCCGCGCACAGGCGACAGACGCCAGTTGCGCATTTGAGAATGTCAGATACTCGATCTGCAGGATGTGCAGGTCGTAATCGGACGGCGCCATGGCGAGGCCGGCCCGGATGGCGCTCTGGGCTTCCTGCATTTTCAGGGACATCCGATAGGCATGGCCGATGAGCCGCCAGATCCTCGCATCCGTGATGTCGTGATCGAGCTGCTTGTTGAAGACGGCGATGGCCCGATCAAACTCGCGCTTTTCAATGAAGGCGTTGAGTTCCTTCAGGGCGAGGGGCGAGGATTTGCGGGCGAGCACGCTTTTCAGGGCCGCCCGTTTCAGATCCATCTGCGACGCGATCTGCTGGATCAGCGAATCGACGGCGGCGCTGTTTTGAAAGGCGTTGCGATGTGCGTTGAGATATTTCAGGGCCATGCGTCCATGGCCGGACTGTGCGAGGGCGAGGGCGTAGTCCGCCCGATACTGGTCCGACTTCAGCAGGCTGGCCGCTGCATTCAGCTGGTAGAGCGCCCCCATGATCATCGCAGGCTGGCCTGTGCTGATCTGCAGGGCGGCCAGATTGTGGAGCGCCACAGCGTTCTTGGGATAGAGGCTGAGCCCTTCGATATATTTCAAGGACGCGTTGACCAGATCCTTCTGGCCTAAAAGCGCGTTGGCTTCTCGCGTCAGTTCAGTGGAACGATCCAGTATCGCGGTCATGCCGGGCTCCCCATCTCACAATCGGTGAAATCGCTAGGGCGTCCGTCGCATGGGGTCAATCCGCCAGTGTGAGGCGAATCGGTTCGCTTCAGGCGGGCCGGAGAGGGCGATGACAGTGCACAAAGGCGTTGTTAACCACTCGCCGCCCAGTATCCCCCGCGCCTATCTGGGTCACAACTGTGGAGCGACCAGCATGAGTGACATTCTTCCCGAGCGGAGTCGTTGCCAAAGGGCGACACTTGTCCGGGAAGAGCCCGTGATGGGCATGAGGGCGCAGATCGCAAACCAAATAATCGGTTGACACTTGTGCCCTAGCTCGCCTTTATTCCAAACCGTTCGGCGCCTCGCTTGAGGGGGGCGTGTGACAGCACTCTCTGCAGGGGTGCGTTATGACAAACTGTCCCCATGGCGCTGAACAGCCATGGCTAAACCAATGGGGGATACCCAGATGAAACTGACTAACCTTCTTACCGGCGCTGCTGTTGCCGCTCTTCTGACTGGCGCTGCCAATGCTCAGATCGTTTCCGGCGACAACGACGCCAACGCGAACAACGACCTCGGCGCGTCCCTGGTCTTCGCGTCCGAGCTTGACCTGGCTGCAGCTGCTCCGACCGGTCACGTTGAACTGACCTTCGGCACTGCTGAAACTAACGCTCTGGCCGCTCTGGCCGCCACCGACTCCGTCACCATCAAGTTCGACCTCTCCGGCGGTCTGTCCTGGAATGGCAACCTGTCTGACGCCAACCACACCGGCGCTGACACCGCCTGCGAATTCAACATCTCCGCAGCGGGCGGCACCGGCACCCAGACCGTGTCCTACGCTCTGGATGGCACCACTGAAAACGCACCTACCTGCTCTGCTGCAGCTGGCGACCTCGAGTTCCGCTTCCCGATCGAAATCACCGGCACCGGCAACATCTCCTTCACCATGTCCCTGACCGCAACCGGCACCACGCTGGCTTCCGGCACCCTGGACGTGGACGGCGGCACCGCCGGCACCCAAGGTTATGTTCGCACCGCGCAGGCGTTCACCTACGCCTTCGCTGACGACGCCACCACCGAGGCTGTCTCGCTCGCCAACTCCTACGAAACCTTCGTGGGCACCGGCATCCTGGGCACCCTGACCGGCGCCGACACCGCCGGCGTGATCGTTGCGGCCGCCAACGCGGGCAACACCGCAGCTGACTCCTCCTCCAACACTCAGGTTGATGGCGGCGAGCTGGTTGTGACCTTCCCACAGCCGGCTGGTATCGCTTCCGTGACCCTGGACCTCGCCACTCCGGCGACCGTGGCCCTGGACGCCAACGGTTCTGCGACCTTCCAGCTGGACGCGACCGAAATGGACGAGTTCGACGGTGCGTCGATCAACATCATCGCCAACGAAGCCACCGGTGCTGACGCTGCGGCCATTGCTAACCAGCAGCCGACCGCGACCTTCACCGTGTCTGCTCCGTCCGCCTCTGATCTGACGATCGCTGGCGACACCGCGGTGAACAACACCGACCTCGACGCTCTGCTGCGTCAGGGTTCCAACACCACCACCTTCGAGTGGGTTGGCGACACCGCCACCTCCACCGCGAACGTGTTCCGCGCTGTTGGCCTGGGCGCCACCCTGCCGACCATCCGCGTGACCCTCTCCAACTCCACCGCTGACGTGGACGGCGAGTACGAAGTCACCCCGGCTGGTTCGCTGACCAACGGTGAGCTGATCCTGACCGAAGCTGACATCGAAAACGCTGTGGGCTCCGCCTTCGGCCGCGCCGATGTGACCTTCTCCTTCGAAGCTGCTGGCGTCACCGTCCGCCGCTTCCTGGTCGGCAACAACGGCACCCTGACCGACATGGGTGACGACAACGGCTAATCCTTCTGATCTTCGGATCAATGGATGGAAAGGGCGGCTTCGGCCGCCCTTTCTTTTTGTGTTTTGAAGGCTTTCGCTGAGGGGCGCGGCTTTCCCCTGTGTTCAGATACAGTATGCTTGGGCCGCACGGGGCCTGTTGGCCGGATGGAATGCGGGTGTAGGGATGGATCACCGTCGGATTGGCGACATTCTGCTGGAGCGAGGTCTGGTGACGTCGGTCGATCTCGAGCGCGCCGCCCGCTACCAGGACGAGATCGGCGCCTTGTTCGGTCAGGCGCTTCTGCGACTGGGCGCCCTGTCCGAAGACATGCTGTTGAGCGTCTTGTCCGAGCAGCTGGATCTGCCGGTGCTCAAGCCGGATCACCTGCCGCAATCCGCCCAGCTTTATCATCAGGCTGCTCGCAGCCTCGGACTGTCCGTGGACTGGCTGCTCTTGCACGATACGGTGCTGTGGTTCGAAGCAGGGCCGGAAGATGAACCCACGGAGGGGGCAGAGCCTGTTTCGCCAGAGGGCGAGCGGGAACGCCCCCTGTTCGTATTCTCCCGGGCGCCTCTGGATCCGGCGCTGCACGAAACGCTGTCAAGAAATGCGTCCGGCCCGGTGCAGGTCGTGCTGGGACCCAACCGGCTGCTGGACAGCGCGCTGGCCGCACTCAGATCTGCGGGCCGCGTGCAGTCGCGCGATGACATGGATGACGCCCAGCGACTGCGGGAAATGGCCGAAGAGGCTCCCGTCATTGATTTTGTGAACGGCGTTTTTGAGGACGCTCTGCAGCGCCGGGCCTCTGATATCCATATCGAGCCCTTCGAGAGCCACTTCCAGATCCGCTTCCGGGTGGATGGCGTGCTGCATCAGATGCAGACCCTGCCCCGGGCTCGCTTTGATGCGGTGGCGAGCCGGATCAAGCTCTTGTCCAACATGGATATCGCCGAGCGTCGCCTGCCCCAGGACGGTCGACAGTCCGTGCGCTTCGCGGGTCAGGATATCGATTTGAGGGTCTCGTCCCTGCCGGGAGCCTGGGGGGAAAGCCTGGTCCTGCGCCTTTTGCGCAAGCAGCAGGAATTGCCAAGCCTCCAGGGCCTCGGACTTGAAGGCCACGCCATGAACGTGTTCCAGCAGCTGATTGCTGAACCCAATGGCGTCATCCTCGTGACCGGACCGACAGGATCGGGCAAGTCGACCACGCTCTATCGCGGGCTGGAGCTCGTCAATGATGGCGAGCGCAAGATCATCACCATTGAAGACCCGGTCGAATACGACATGGCGGGCATCACCCAGGTCCAGGCGCGTTCAGAGATCGGTTACACCTTCGCCAAGGGTTTGCGCGCGATTTTGCGCCAGGACCCTGATGTCATCATGATCGGCGAGATCCGGGACGGGGAAACCGCCTCCATCTCGGCCCAGGCGGCGCTGACCGGTCACCTGGTGCTCTCGACCCTGCACACCAATTCCGCACTGGCGGCGATCGAGCGGCTTATTGACCTGGGAGTCGAGCCTTTCCTGGTGTCTTCCGCCCTGCGCGGGCTGATGGGCCAGCGTCTGGTGCGACGCCTGTGCGAGCATTGCGCCCGGCCCGCCAACGCTGAAGACGTCGCTCTGGGAGAGCGCATGCTGGCCGATGCGCGTGCAGACGGCGCGTCCGGTCTCCCTGTCCAGGGGCATTGGCGGACGGCGGATGGCTGCCATCACTGTGGCGGTCAGGGGTTTGCCGGCCGTGTGGCCGTGTTTGAAGCCGCCCGGATCACGCCGGCGCTGCGCAGCGCGATCAATGAGCGTGCGGACGCCGCAGGCCTGCTGGCTGCTGCGCGACAGGACGGATATCTCACCTTGCTGGAAGACGGCCTGATCAAGGCGTCCCAGGGCATCACCTCCATCAGTGAGGTCCTGCGGGTTCTCGGCGCCGGTCAGGCGCGTCAACAGGTCCAGGCCTGAGCGGAGACGGACATGAGCGCGCACTATTCCCATTACGACGCCCTCGAGAACATGAAAAAGGCGGTGGCCGACGGTCATCATCGCGCGGTCATCGGCGGCATGTGGGACGAGCTGGGCGCGCTGCAGAAACGCTTCCTGCTGTCGCAGGGGCTCCAGCCCCATCACCGGTTCATCGACATGGGGTGCGGTTCGCTGCGTGCGGGCGTCCCCCTGACCGAGTATCTGGATGCAGACCGTTATTACGGCGTTGATATCAGTGCGGACCTTCTGGAGGCCGGATATGAGCGGGAAATCATTCCCGCGGGGCTGGGCGCCAAGCTGTCTCGTGACCATCTGAGTGCGAATCCGGATTTTGACGCCACCGGTTTCGGCGTGATGTTCGACTATGGCATCGCCCAGTCCGTCTTCACGCACATGCCCATCTCCCGCTTGACCGATTGTCTGTCCGCACTGGCGCCGGTCTACGCCGAGGGCGGCCGGTTTTACGTGACCTTCTTTGAACGCCCCGCGGATGCGGCGCCGGATGCCCCGCTTCCCCATGAGCCGGGCGGTGTGGTGACCTATCCCGACCGCGACCCGTTCGACACCACGCTTGCGGCGCTGAAGGCGGCGACGCCAAATGGGTGGAGGCTCGAGGTGTTGGGGAGCTGGGATCATCCGCGAGATCAGCGCATGGCGCTCTTTGTTCGCGAAACCGGGCAGGACTGAT
>NZ_DJIQ01000049.1:0-18329 GCF_002433705.1 Oceanicaulis sp. UBA6590 | reverse complement strand
AACCCGTTTGAAGGCGCCACCCAGGAAAATGTCGACTATCTCATCGTGAACCGCACCGCGGTCACCGAGATCGAACAGGAAATCGTCTCCGGCTTCCTGACCTCCGACATCTTCGCTCTTCCGGCGGGTAACCTCGGCTTCGCGACCGGCTTTGAATATCGCCGCGAGTTCGCCGACTATCGTCCGGGCGCGGGCAACCAGCTGAACATCACCCGTGATGGCGGCGGTTCTCCGACCACCGGTGAATACTTCACCACCGACGTGTACGCCGAGACCTACATCCCGGTCCTGGGCGGCGGGTTCAACCCGATCCCGTTCATCGACTATGCTGATGTCGAAGCGTCCTACCGTCTGATGAACAACACCCGCGCCGGTGTTGACGAAGCCTGGGCCGTCGGCCTGAGCATGGGCATCCTCGAGGACCTGAACTTCCGCGCCAACGTGGCGCGTACGGTTCGCGCCCCGGCGGTGACCGAGCTCTTCCTGCCGCGCGTCCAGTCCAGCCAGTTTGCGGCTGACCCGTGCTCTGCGAACAACCTGAATGGTGGTCCGCGTCCTGCTGTCCGCGCTGCAAACTGCGCCGCGGAAGGCCTGCCGCCGACCTTCATCTCCCAGGCGCAGAACGCTACGGTTAGCGGCTTCACCGGCGGCAACCCGCAGCTGAACAACGAAACCGCCGACTCCTACAACTTCGGCCTGGTGTTCAGCCCGCGTTGGGTTGATGGTCTGACCCTGTCGGTCGACTACATCAACATCGCCATCGAAGACGCGATCACCTCGTTCACGCTGACGCAGATCATGCAGGCGTGCTACGACTCCACCAACTATCCGAACTCCTTCTGCAACTCGTTCACGCGACTGCCGAATGGTCAGCTGCCGTCCATCAACGCCTTTACCTCGGGCTACGTGAACGCAGCTATCCAGGAGTTCGACTCTGTGGAACTGGCTGCACGTTATCAGACCGAACTGAACGACGTGTTCTTCCTGAACCAGATCGAATCCGACCTGGGTACGTTCGACGCCACCCTGCGCGTCTACAACGTTCAGACGAACACCACTTCGTCCACGGGCTTTGACTACAACGACACCGTTGGTCAGCGCTCCAACCCGAACTGGCGTGGCGACGTCCGCGCTCAGTGGTACCGTGGTCCGGTCACGGCGTTCGTTGACGTCGAGTACACCGGCTCCGGCCTCGTGAGCAAATTCGCGGTGCCGTACCAGTACATCGACGAAACGGGCAACCCGTACTACAACTTCGACTCCTACACGACTGTCGACATTGGCGGTTCGTACGATTGGAACAATGTGACCTTCCGTGCGAGCATCCAGAACGTGACGGACGAGGGCTACACCAACGCCGAGAAGGCGCACGGCTACTACAACATCGGCCGTATCTTCAACGTGGGTGTGACCGCTCGCTTCTAAGCGACGGCTACAGTCCGAAGACTGGGAAGGGCGAGCTTTGGCTCGCCCTTCTTTTTTGTCTGAAGGTCAAGGCGCATAGGAATGCGCGGACACGCATGAAGGCGTGCAGCCGCGTGACCACGCGTCGCTCTGCAGGCCGGCCAGTTGTGTGTGATGAAGGTCAGGCGGGAATGTAGAAAAGCGGCAGAATCAGCCGCCCGGTTTCCGGAGTCGCGCCAAAGCTGGGCCCGGCATTGTGCCAGAGATAGGACCGGAACAGCGCCATTCGGTTATAGCGCATGGGCACGGTCATCGTGGTGTCCCAGGCCTCGGGCCGGTCCTGATCGGGGAAGACGATCTTCTCCCAGATCTCGCTGGGGTGATTGAGCCCCATGCGTTCGGCTTCGCCCGGGAAAACCGGCGCGTGTTCGCTGTCGGTCCGCCTGTGGCGGTGAAAGCTCGTCCCGCCCTGACAATGGGCGTCCGGCGTCAGGTAGATGATGGCGGACCAGTGCGCATTGTCGACATGAATGCCGCCCTTGCCGCTCTGACCGTCCAGAGCCAGGCGCGGCTTCAGGTGCGACGTGCCCGGCGCCGGTTGCAGGGCCTCGCCGGCGAGGGCGCTGATGACCTGGTCCAGCCCCTGGATCGGGAGGGCCTGATCCGCATTGCGCCCCGGGAAATAAGTCGCTTCTTCCGGCTCGGGATAGGCGAGCCGGAGCGCCGCGTCGCGCACGGCGTCCGGATCGGGCAGAAAATCATCAACGATGATGTGGCAGACATGCATGCCGCGTCATCCTAGCGTATGCGCTGCACCCGGTAGCTCCGGTCCCGGCCGTCAATCTGCATCAGATAGCTGCCCAGCGAGGCCCGCCGCACCACCATCACGCTGTCATCGCGGACACGGATCGGGCGATTGCCGACGCGGTCCGTGATTTCCCAGACCTGTCCGTTGGTGGTGTGAATGTGAATGGTGTCGAATCCGCGCCGTTCAACCCGGTCGATCGGCAGGCTGATCTCGTTGATCTGCCCGTCATCCTCGCGGCGGAGAACTTCGACGCCGCTTTGTTCGGAAGGAGCGGCCTGAGCGGTCCGGGCGCCCTGATCGGTCGATCCGGATGCCTGAATGGAGCCGCTCTGTCCGGATCCGGTCTCCAGCTGATTGTCGCGGGTGGAGAACAGGGACAGGGACAGGCGAGGCAGGCTGGGCAATTCAAGGCCGAAGCTGTCGCGTTCCACCGCCTCGACCTCGGATCGGCGGATGACCACGATTTCGTTGCTTTCAGCGCGGAGGCTGCTCACGGCTGCGTCAAAGCAGGCCAGACGCTCCGCATCATTCTGGAGTTCCTGGCACTGGAACACTGGATCCAGAGACGGATTTTCCTGGGCAGATGCTGAGCCGGTCGCGGCCAGGGCTGCAAGGCTTGCCAGAACGGCGAGGCTGGGCCCCAGACGGTCGAAAGCGCGGAACATGGCTGGTCCTTCCCCGTTTGTTACAGGACGGACTTTAGCCTGAGGCCGGTCCGGGACGCCACCGGCTTGGGCGCCCGCAGACCAGATTCAGGTGAAACCGGTGGAGGCGGATCAGGCGGCGGCGACGACCTTTGCGACCTCGTCGACGAGATCCCGCAAATGGAAGGGCTTGGACAGCACCTTGGCCTGGTTGGGGGCCTGGGAGCCGGCATTCAGCGCCACGGCGGCAAAGCCGGTGATGAACATGATTTTCAGGCCCGCATCGATCTGGGCGGCGCGCCGCGCCAGCTCGATCCCGTCCACACCGGGCATGACGATGTCGGTCAGCAGCAATTCATAAGCGCCGGGCGCTTCGCCCAGGGCGTCCAGCCCTTCCTCGCCATCCGCCACAGCGTCCACGTCATGGCCGGCGCGGTTGAGCGCCTTGGCCAGAAAATCACGCATGGAGTCATCGTCTTCTGCGAGCAGAATGCGGGCCATCGCCGCCCCCTTGTCTGTTTCCACCAGCGCATAGCCTATCCCAAACTCGTAAAAGTCAACTGAACGCGCCGCAAACCGGCCTGTGATTTGTCAGGGCGCTCATAGTCTCATTGACCTTCTCGGCTGACCGATCACAATCAGCCCATGCAACCTGCTTCAGACTCACTGATCGGCCAGATCCATGAACCCGTGATCGTTCATGAGCCGGACGTGCGCAGTTCGCCCTTCATCTTCGCCTCGCCGCATTCAGGGCGTTGCTATGAGAGCGATTTCCTCAAGCAGGCCAGTGCGCCGGTCTCTGTCCTGCGCCGGTCCGAGGACGCGTATGTCGATCAGTTCTTCGCTCATGTGACGGAACTGGGCGCGAGTTTTGTCGAGGCGATCTTTCCGCGGGCGTTTGTTGACCCCAACCGGGGGCCGGACGAACTCGACGCACGCCTGTTCAAGGACCCGCCGCTTGAAGGGTTCAGTGCGCCGAATGCGCGCACATCCGCCGGGCTCGGCGTGGTGCCCAGGCTGGCGGCGGACGGCAGAAGCATTCACGCTTCCGAGATCGCCTATGCCGAGGGCCGTCGGCGGATCGACCAGTATTACCGGCCCTATCATGAGGCGCTGAAATCCGAAATCGAGCGGACGCTGGACCAGTTCGGGCGCGCCGTGCTGATCGACTGTCACTCCATGCCGTCCTCCAGCGCCCGTGGCGCGGACATGGTGCTTGGGGATCGCTTCGGCGCCTCCTGCGGGCGAAATTTGATCAACCATGCAGAAGCGTATTTCAAATCCCTGGGCTTTACGGTAACCCGGAACCGTCCTTATGCAGGCGGTTACACGACAGAGCATTACGGGCGTCCCCTCAGCGGGGTGCATGTCATGCAGGTTGAGATCAATCGCGGATTGTATCTGAGCGAATCTGACGTGCGACCTTTGTCTCGCATGGACAACTTGAAAGAACGCCTGAAGACATGGACGAAGTCCATGATTTACACAGAAGACACAGGTAGACTTGCCGCGGAGTAAAGTGTTTTGGAAAGCATATCCGCAGAGTCTTTCCTGAGGCGCGATTTGCGCTGCTGCGTTCACTTGCGAGGCGAGCAATGCTGTGCTATATCTCAGGTGTCATTGAAGTGTCGTGTTGCGATCTTGACGGGGGAATCGCAACTGGAAAAGTTTGATCGAGGGTTTTCACAATGACCAATGCAATTGACCATCACGTGGGTAAGCGGATCCGTCGCCGTCGCCGTCTGCTGGGGCTGACTCAGCAACAGCTCGCGCAATCGGTCGGCATTCGCTTCCAGCAGATCCAGAAATACGAGAGCGGCGCCAATCGCGTCAGCGCATCGCGTCTGTTCGAGCTGGCTGAAGCGCTCGATGTTCCGGTGCAGTACTTCTACGAAGGCCTGCAAGGCACGGGCGAATCTGCGGCGCCGGAAGGCGAGAACGTGGCAGCCGACGTGCTTTCCCAGAAGGAAACGCTGGATCTGGTGCGCGCCTACTACAAGCTCAATGAGCGTCCGCGCCGCCGTCTGCTCGAGCTGGCCCGGTCTCTTGACCCGGATTCCCGGGGCGAAAACGTCGCGTAAGCGCTGACGTCCGACACCGAGTTCCCGATGTCCGATCTGGATGTGACTGCAGAGTTGGCGCTGGCCGCTCAACTGGCGGACGCTGCGCGTCCGATCGCCTTGCAGCATTTCCGGACCGGACTTCGCGGCGACGCCAAACCCGCACAGGAATTCGACCCCGTGACAGAAGCGGATCGCGCCATCGAGGCGCGAATCCGCGCCCTTCTGGCGCAGGACCGACCGGATGACGGCGTTCTGGGTGAGGAGCAGGCTGAAACCCTGGGACGGTCCGGCCGCACCTGGGTTGTCGATCCCATTGACGGCACGCGCGCCTTCATCGCGGGCCTGCCCACCTGGTGTGTCCTGATCGCCCTGTATGGTCCTAAGGGACCGATCCTTTCCGTGATCGATCAGCCTTTCACGGGCGAACGCTATAGCGGCGTCGCCGGTGACGCGGCCTGGCTGGACCACGGGGGATCGAGACAACCCCTGAAAACGCGTCAATCGGTCGATCGCATCGAGGACGCCATTGTCTCAACAACCGATCCTGGCCTCTTTGAAGGGGGTGAAGCTGAGTGCTTCATGACTGTGGCCCGGGCGGCGAAGGTGCGCCGCTATGGTCTGGATGCGTACGCCTATGCTGCGCTGGCGGCCGGGGGCGTCGATCTGGTGATCGAGAGCGGTCTCAAGGCCTGGGATGTGGGCGCGCTGATCCCGGTGGTCAGCGGCGCGGGCGGCGTCATCACCAACTGGCGCGGCGAACCGGCCCATGAAGGCGGGCAGTTGCTGGCGGCTGCGTCGCCGGAACTGCACGCCAGGGCCCTGGACATGCTCGCGCCAGCTGCGCTCTGATCGCATAGAAAAACGCCGGCCTGGAGCACCAGGCCGGCGCTGAGGCCTATTCGCCCGCAGGTTTGCGGAACAGAAGGGTCATCCGGTCCGATTCCCCGATCGCGTCATAGGGCGCGCGATCAAACTCGGGATCAGCGGGCTCGCCGAAATCCGAGGTCCGGGACACCGGCGGCAGGGTCCAGACCCCGAACGGATGGTCTGCGGTGTCGGCAGGGTTGGCGTTGATCTCGCTGGCTTCGACCAGTTCAAATCCGGCCTCTTCCGCCATGGAGATCACCAGATCCTGCTGGACATAGCCCGTGCTGGCGCGCGGGTCCTGCACGCGGTCAGCGGGCAGACGGTGCTGGACAAGGCCCAGAACGCCGCCAGGCGCGAGCACGTCATAGAAATCGCTGAAGGCTTTTTCCGCCGCGCCACGGCCCATCCAGGAATGGGTGTTGCGGAACGTCACAATGGCGTCCACCGAACCGGGTTCGGCAATGGGACCGGTTTCACTGTCGAAGGTGGCCATGGTGACGTCCCCGTAAAGGGGGCCGCCAAACTTGTCCTCGAAGCTCTGGCGGAAGTCGAGGGCGCGCTGGTTGTCCGGCGCAATATCTGACCAGACGGCGATGTATTCGCCGCCATTGGCGTTGATCCACGGCGCCAGAATGTCGGTGTACCAGCCGCCGCCGGGCCAGATTTCCATGATGCGGCCCGACGGATCGATGCCGAAGAACTCAAGCGTCTCATACGGATGCCGGTAAGGATCCCGCGCGCGTTCTTCCTCACTGCGCCACTCGCCTTCGACCGCCCAGGCCAGAGTTCCGGATTCTGCAGATGCATCCTCCATCATCTCCGCTTCATTCGCGATCTCATCGTCTGTCAGGGACGAGGCCTCGTCGGTCATTTCCGCGGCCGGCATGGACGTGTCCGCATCCTCCTCTTGGGAAGGTGCGCCACAGGCCGCCAGAACGGCGCAGGCCGAGGCGGCGGTAAGAAGGGCTGTCAGACGTTGCATGTACTCACTCCGGTTAGCCGAGATTGCACGGATCATAGAGGCGGAATGCGTCCTCTCACAATGGCGCGATGACGATCAGGGGCGCGATGTTGAAAAAAATCGCGCTGACCTCTTGCGCCCTTCGCGACGCTTACCCAATTCAAGTTTCGTAAGGCCGCCATACGGGGCTTTACGGATTGCCGGACAGACCACGCTGCATGCTGCGGGTGGTCGGGATGGCGACCTTTGAAAACCATAGCCCGCCCGCATGCGGGCCCGATCGCTTCCAAGGAGGATCGATACAATGCGTACGACTGATTTCTCGCCGCTTTACCGCACGATTGTCGGATTTGACCGTCTGGCCAACATGATCGACAACGCGGCGAAGCTGGAGCCGTCCGGCGGCTACCCCCCGTACAATATCGAACAGCTGTCCGAGCACGAATATCAGATCGAGCTCGCGGTCGCCGGGTTCGGCGAGGATGATCTCGAGATCGAGGTGCAGGAAAATGTGCTGACGATCGCCGGCAAGCGCACGCAGTCGGAAGACGCCGAACAACGCAATTATCTGCATCGCGGCATCGCAGAACGCTCGTTCGAGCGCCGCTTCCATCTCGCTGACCATGTCCAGGTGCGCGAGGCCAGCCTTGAGAATGGCCTGCTGCGCATCCAGCTCGAGCGCGAGATTCCCGAAGCGAAGAAGCCGCGCCGGATCGCCGTCAACGGCAAATCCGAAACCAAGCTGATCTCGGCTGACAAGGCGTCCGCCGCCTAAGCCGGGATCGCGGCCCGATCGGACGGACGCGACACGTCCCTCCCCCCGATAGTCGGCGTCTGGCCGGTCGGGCCTGATTTTCCAACCACTTTTCCTCTTTCGACCTCGCGGCGCTCCTTCCTCATGGGGAGCGCCGTTTTTTCGTGTCACAGCAGCTCGTCCTTGAGCGTCTGCACCGCGTCACGCCAGACTTTCGCGCTGGAATCAGAGGGCATGCGCCAGTCTCCACGCGGGCTCAATGCGCCCGCAGAGGTCAGTTTGGGACCGTTGGGAATGGCCGAACGCTTGAATTGGGAATTGCCGAAGAAGCGCCGCGCAAACTCACCCAGCCAGTGCAGGATGGTCGCCCGGTCAAAGGCGCGTTGGTCAGCGTCCGCCACATGGGGCGGCCAGTCGCCCGCCGCCTTGTCGCTCCAGGCCTGCTCGGCGAGGAAAGCAATCTTGGCCGGCGAGAAGCCGTGACGCACAACATAGTGCAGGAAGAAGTCATTGAGCGGGTAGGGGCCGATGGCGGCCTCGGTGCTCTGGATCGCGCCGTCCGCGCCTGCAGGCACCAGCTCGGGCGAGATCTCGGTATTGAGCACATCCATCAATGCGCGTGACACGTCCGCGCCGTATTCCTCACGCCTTGCCGCCCAGCCGATCAGGTGCTGGATCAGGGTTTTCGCCACGCCGGCGTTCACATTGTAATGGCTCATATGATCGCCGACGCCATAAGTGCACCAGCCTAGCGCCAGCTCGGACAGGTCGCCCGTTCCGATCACCAGCCCGCCCTCATGATTGGCCATGCGGAAGAGATAGTCGGTGCGGAGCCCCGCCTGCACGTTCTCGAAGGTGACGTCGTACTGGTCCGCGCCATCCGAATAGGGGTGATTGAGATCGGCCAGCATGCGCTCGGCGGCGGGACGGATGTCGATCTCGCGATGGGTCGCGCCCAGCCCTTCGATCAAGGCCAGCGCATTCCTGCGGGTGCCTTCGGAGGTGGCGAAGCCGGGCAGGGTCACAGCGAAAATGCCGGACCGATCCAGTCCCAGCCGGTCAAAGGCGCGGGCGGTCACGATGAGCGCCTGGGTGGAATCAAGCCCGCCCGAAACGCCGATCACGGCGCGCTTCAGCCCGGTCGCTTTCAGGCGCTGAACGAGCCCTTGCACCTGGATATTGTAAGCCTCGTAGCAGTCCTCATCGAGGCGGGCGGCGTCATTGGGCACAAACGGGAAGCGATCTATGCTGCGCTCCAGCGCGATCGCGGCGTCCCGGTCCATATCCAGCGTGAAGCCGATGCGCGTATAGGCTTTGAGGGCGTCCGCATGTCGCGCGCAGGCGTCGCGCCAGGGGGACAGGCGCGCGCGTTCGCCGGTGATGCGCTCCAGATCGATATCAGCATAGAGCACCGCAGGCGTGTCATTGAGGAAGCGCTCGCCCTCGGCCAGCAGCTCGCCTTGCTGATAGGCCAGAAGCTGGCCGTCCCAGGCGAGGTCCGTGGTGGATTCCCCGGTCCCTGCCGCCGAGAAGACATAGGCGCCTTGGGTGCGGCGCGACTGGGCGTCGCACAGGGCCGCCCGCTCGCGCGCCTTGCCGATGGTGGCGTTGGAGGCGGACAGGTTCACCATCACGGTCGCCCCGGCCAGCGCGCCATGAAGGCTCGGCGGGATGGGTGACCAGAAGTCCTCGCAGATCTCGGCATGAACGACGAGGCCGGGCAGGTCGAGCGCTTCAAAGAGAAGATCCGTGCCGAAGGGCGCGATATGACCGCCCACCGAGATCGTGTCCTCGATCACGCTTGAGGCGTCGGAGAACCAGCGCTTTTCATAGAATTCGCGATAGTTCGGCAGATAGCTCTTGGGGATGACGCCCAGCAACTGGCCGTCCTGCACCGCCAGCGCACAGTTGAAGAGCTGGCCAGAGCTTCTGAGCGCGCACCCGAAGAAGATCAGGGGCCGCAGGCCCTCGCTCGCTTCGATGATCCGCGCCGCCGCGTTCTCAGCGGCGTCCAGAAGCGCCGTCTGATGATGAAGGTCATCCACGGAATATCCGGTCAGGCCCAGTTCCGGGAACAGACACACGGCGGCATGACGCTCATGGGCCTGTCGCACCAGTCCGATCAGCGTTTCGGCGTTCGCCAGCGGCTCGGCCAGATGAACCTCCGGCGCGAAGGCGGCGATGCGGGCGAAGCCGTGGCGGTAGATATTCGTGAATGCGGACATGAGGTCACCTGTCAGAGGGGCGGAACCCCCTTATGCTCAGGATGAGTATTTATCGGCAGAAGCGGCGATCGTCTACTCAGGCCGCGTTGATATCCACCGCGTCGGTCAGGTCCTCGACCATGGAGGTGAACTGATCGCTCACCTTGGCGCCCGTGAAGAGCGCGCGGGTGAAGATCGCCTTGCGCGCGTCCACGCCATGCATGCGGGCGAAGGACAGGTCGGCCGCCTCCGCCTGAAGATGATGAAGGTCTGCGCCGGACAGATCCGCATAGCGCAGGCAGGCCTCGGCGATGGATGCGGCGAGCAAACGGTCATTGGGCAGGACCAGCGGGCCCAGCTGCGCTTCGCGCAGATCGGCGTTGTTCAGCTTGGCGCCCTTGAGATCGGCGCCCCGCAGATCCGCGCCGCGCAGGGATGTCATCCGAAGGTCCGCGCCGGACAGTTTCGCGCCCTGAAGTTCCACGCCTTCCATATCAAGGCCATAGAGAATGGCGTTGCGCGCCTGAAGCGCGGTGAGATTGCGCCCGGCCAGCGATTTGAGCCCGCGCAGGTCCTTGTCATTGAAGGTGGAGGGGGCGCCTTCCGCGCCGCCGGTCTCGCACCAGCGAGCATGGCGATCGAGCGCCTTGGCGGTTTCCCCGCCCGGATCGGCGATCTCGGGCGGCGGGGCATCGCGCAAGGCGCCTTCCAGATTGGCGCGCTGGAACTGGCACATGTCGGTCTTGGCGCCGATCAGCACGCAATCGCGCATATCCGCGTCACTGAGGTCCGCGCCATAAAGGTCGGCGTCCTGAAGATTCGCGCCGGGAAAGCGCGAACCGCGCAGATTGGCGCGGGTCAGCCGCGCCCCGATCAGGACCGCATCGGTGAAGTCCGATGATTGGGCCACGGCCCCGGTCATCTTGGTCTGGGACAGGTTTGCGCCCTTGAAGCGGGCTTCGCTGGCTTCGCCGGGACGCTGTTCATGGGTGATGACGGCGAGGCCCTTTTCCCGGTCCACCTGGGCGATGGCGCCTTCGCGCAGGTCCGCCTGGCTGAGGTCCGCGCCTGTCAGGTCCGCGCCGCGCAGGATCACTCCGCGCATGTCCGCCCGGTGCAGCACGGCGCCCGAGAGGTTCGCCTGTCGCATGTCGGCGGCGAAAATCGTCGCACGGGTCAGATTGGCGCCGGAAAAGTTCGTGCCCTCAAGAATGGCGCCTGACAGGTCGGCATCCGCCAGGTTGCGGCCTGAAAGATCAAGCCCCTTGAGGATCTTGTAGGAGAAATTCGCCCGGGCGCCGCCCATGCGCCCGTTCATGAGAAACTCATGCTTGCGGCAGGCTTCATCCACCTCAAGCTGGGTCAGGGGCTGATACTGGATAGGCTTGCCGATCATCTTTGATCCGTTACGGGCGATGGGCGTGGCCGCCCGTTATGGGCGAGTGTGGCCCACTGCCTGTTAACGCTATCTTGTCGGAGCGTGCAAAGCCGGCGTTTTTATCGCTGACGCACCCGGGTCAGGCCCTGTGCGCCCAGCCGGTCGAGCGCGGCCCCGGTATCCTCTCCCGCCTGCAGAACGAGATCGGCGTCAAACAATCCAGTGCGAGGATCGGACGCCAGCAGGGGGCGGCCAGTCTTGAGCCGTTCGAAAAACCCGGCGTTCAGAGCGATTGCGTCCGCTTCCCGCACACCCTCAAGAACTGCGATGCCGGCGTCCGCCAGCATCGTCACGCCGCGCCCCGCCACATGCTCGAACGGGTCGCGGCAGGCGATGACGACTTCCGCCGGATGAGCGGCGATCAGGGCCTCGGCGCAGGGCGGCGTCTTGCCGTAATGAGCGCAGGGTTCAAGCGTGACGTAGACCGTCGCGCCTTCTGCACGGGCGCCCGCTTGCTCGAGAGCCTGCGGCTCGGCATGGGGACGTCCGCCAGGGGCGGTGGCCGCGGCGCCGATAATACGTCCGTCCCGGACAATGATGCAGCCAACAGACGGGTTGGGCGCGGTCTGGCCCAGGCGCGCATAGGCCAGCGCCAGCGCCGTATCCATGTAGCGCAGATCCTCAGCCGTGACCGGGCGTGAGGTCATGGGATCACTTCGCAAAGTCGAGCGCCTGGGCGCGATCTTCATCGAGATAGCGCGCGGAGACCGGCTTGAGGCCATCGAGCTCGATCATCAGCGGGTTGCCGGTGGGGACTTCCACCTTGACGATGTCGTCTGCAGAGACGTCAAACAGCATCTTGATCAGCGCGCGCAGCGAATTTCCATGGGCGGAGATCAGGATGTCCTCGCCTGCCTTGATCTTCGGCGCGATGGTGCTGTCGAAATAGGGCGCGACGCGATCGAGCGTCAGTTTGAGACTTTCCGTGCCCGGCAGCAGCGCCGGATCAAGACTGGCGTAACGGTCGTCAAAGCGCGGATGACGCTCGTCGGTCGTTTCAAGGGCCGGCGGCGGAATGTCATAGGAGCGCCGCCAGATCTTCACCTGCTCCTCGCCATGCTTCTCGGCGGTCTCGGCCTTGTTCAGCCCGGTCAGCGCGCCGTAATGGCGCTCATTGAGCAACCAGGTCTTTTCCACAGGAACCCAGACCCGATCGACGCCCTCAAGCGCGAACCAGAGCGTGCGGATGGCGCGCTTGAGCACCGAGGTGCAGGCGAAGTCGGGTTTGAACCCGGCCTCAGCGAGCAGTTCGCCGCCGCGTTTGGCCTGTTTGACGCCCTCTTCGGTCAGATCCACATCGACCCAGCCCGTAAACCGGTTCTCAAGGTTCCAGACGCTCTGGCCGTGACGGGTGAGCACAAGACGGGTCATGATGGGTTTCCTCTGACGGGCGGAAGGTGTTGGCGGGCGGTTTACCCCTTTTCCGGCCTGCCCGTCGAGCCCATCTGCAGACGCAAGCCGTGTCTAGCCTCATCGCGTCGTGCTTGGTACAGGGGGCGCCCCGCGTGATCGCCGCGCGTCAATTCAGGGATCGGACCATGTCGCCCGTCGCAACCGCGCTTGAACCCACAGCCATTCTCTCGGCCATGCGCCGCACGCTGAGCCTTGAGCAGGACGGCCTCGCGCAACTCAGCAACGCGCTTGATGAGGTGAGCGTCGAGGCCGTGAGAGTCATTGCCGGACTCAAGGGAAGGCTGATCTGCGCCGGTGTCGGCAAGTCTGGCCATGTGGCGCGCAAGATCGCTGCGACATTGGCGTCCACCGGCACGCCTGCCTCCTATGTGCACCCGGCTGAAGCCAGCCATGGCGATCTGGGGATGATCACGGCCGATGACGCTGTGCTGGCGCTGTCAAACTCGGGAGAGACGAAGGAACTGGGCGACATGATCGCCTATTGTCGCCGCTTCGGCGTGCCGTTGATCGGCATGACGGCGGGGGCGGAGTCCACGCTGGCGAAAGGCTCTGACATCCTTCTGCTCTGCCCCAAGGCTCCCGAGGCGTGCGGCGAGACCCGCGCGCCCACCACCTCGACCACGATGATGATGGCGTTTGGCGATGCGCTCGCGGTGGCGCTGATCGAGGCGCGGGGCTTCACTGCGACCGATTTTGCGCGCTTTCATCCCGGCGGCGCGCTCGGCTCGGCGCTGGCGCGCGTCGATGAGCTGATGCATGCCGGCGACGCCATGCCGCTCGCGCCCGAGCTCGCCAGCATGGGCGATGCGCTGATCGTGATGAGTGAGAAGGGGTTTGGCTGCGTCGGCGTCACCGATGGCGACGGCAAATTGTCGGGCATCGTCACCGACGGCGATCTGCGTCGCAGGATGGGCCCGGACCTGATCGAGCTGTCGGTGAAGAGTGTGATGACGCCGGGCCCCATAACCACCACGCCCGGCGCCTTGGCCTCTGACGCCCTGCGCGTGATGACTGCGGGCAACCGCAAGATCACTCAGCTTTTTGTCTGCGATGAGGCGGGCAAGCCGGTGGGGCTATTGCATATCCACGATCTTCTGCGCGCCGGGGTCAGCTAGGGCGCGGCGATCCGGCCCTTTGCCACCGGTCCGAACGCGGTCTAAGACGGCGCACACCCTCAGGCCTTCAGCATGACGAGGCATCTTCATGAACAGTACGGCGACCTCTCCCTTGCGCGCAGGCGTCATCGGCGCAGGCGTGTTCGGCGGCTATCACGCTGGCAAATACGTCGAGAACCCGGACACCACGCTGACCGCGATCTTTGACCCTGATCAGGCGCGCGCCCAGGCCCTGGCTGACAAGCATGGCGTCACCGCCTATTCAGAGGTGGGGCTGTTCCTGGAGGCTGTGGACGTGGTCACCATCGCCAGCCCCGGCGTCACCCATGCTGAAATGGGCGCACGGGCGCTTCGCGCCGGCAAGCCCGTGCTCATCGAGAAGCCGCTGGCGGTGACCGGCGAAGAAGCCGATCAGCTGGTAAGGCTGGCGGCCGAGCATCAAGTGGCGCTGGCCTGCGGGCATCAGGAACGGCTGGTCTTCGACGTCATGGGCCTGACTGGCATCCAGACCCCGCCCCGGCGCATCACCGCCTGGCGCGAAGGCCCGTGGAGCGGTCGAAGCACTGACATTTCCGTCACTTTCGACCTCATGGTGCATGACCTTGATCTGGCGCTGACCCTGATCGGTCAGGCGGACGCCGAAACCCTGTCCGTCGAGGGCAAGACCGAGCGAAGCGACAGTCTCGACGAGGTGAGCATGTCGGCGCGCTTTTCCAATGGCGCCGAGCTTGAACTCAAGGCCAGCCGGATCGCGGATGACCGGCGCCGCGGCATGGTGGTGGAGTATGAGGCGGGCGTGATCGAGATCGATTTCGTGGCCCGCACTTTCAAGAACACGACCGGCTTTGACCTCAACCCCGATTACATGGACACGCCTGAAGGCCGCGATCCGCTGGGCGCGAATGTGGCGCGATTTGTGGAGGCGGTTCTGGGACGGGCGACCGGACCTGCCGCTCCGGGTGAGGCGGGCGCTGCGGCAGTCCGGTTCGCCGAACGCATTGATGCGGCTGCAGGGCAATAGCCGTCACACTTGTTTGCTAATTCCGTACGCGGCAGAGTTGCGAAAAGACGGGGGCGCGTTTCACTTCGCGCCGATCACAGGGGACCAGAATGCGCACCGACCTTCAGCCCAATACCTGGGAATTTGAAACAGAAGCGTTTGTGACGCCCACCGGGTTTCGCGAATATGACGCGCGCTGGTGGTTCGGCCATCCGGGCTCGGATCAACCGCCCCAGATCAATCTGTATGGCGTCCAGGCGCTGGGCCTGGGTCTTGGCACGCTGATCCACGAGCTGGGCAGGGAACCCAGGATCGTCACCGGCCACGACTTCCGCAGCTATTCACTCAGCGTGAAGCAAGCGCTGGAAGTCGGTCTGATGCAGGCGGGCATCGAGGTGCACGATATTGGTCTGGCGCTCTCGCCAACGGCCTATTTCGCCCAGTTCCATCTCGACATCGCCTCGGTGGCCATGGTCACCGCCAGCCATAACTCCAATGGCTGGACCGGCGTGAAGATGGGCGTCGAGCGCCCGCTCACCTTTGGTCCCGATGAGATGAGCCGCCTGAAGGAGATCGTGCTGAACGATGAGGGCGTGGCGCGCCCGGGCGGGGGTTATGTGCGCGAGACCGGCGTGGCTGAAGCCTACAAGGCCGAACTGTCCAAAGGCGTTTCGCTCAAGCGCAGGATCAAGGCCGTGGTCGCGTGCGGCAATGGCACGGCGGGCGCGTTCGCGCCTGAGACCCTTGAAGCCATGGGTGTTGAGGTGATCGCCATGGATTGCGAGCTCGATCACACCTTCCCCAAATACAATCCCAATCCTGAAGACATGAAGATGCTGCATGCTCTGTCGGATCGGGTGAAGGAAACGGGCGCGGATATCGGCCTTGCCTTTGATGGCGACGGCGATCGCTGCGGCGTGGTTGACAATACCGGCGAGGAGATCTTCGCGGACAAGGTCGGCCTGATGCTGGCGCGCGACCTGTCTGAGCGTCACAAGGGCGCGAAATTCGTTGTGGACGTGAAGTCCACCGGCCTGTTCGCCATTGATCCTGTACTCAAGGCCAATGGCTGCGAGACTGAGTACTGGAAGACCGGCCATTCCTATATCAAGCGCCGCGCCAATGAGCTGGGCGCTCTGGCCGGGTTCGAGAAGTCCGGGCATTTCTTCCTGCAGCCGCCGGTCGGACGTGGGTATGATGACGGCATCGTGGCCGCGCGCTGCATTCTCGAGATGCTGGATCGCAATCCGGGCAAGTCTGTCGCCGATCTCAAGGCGGATTTGCCGGTCAGCTATGGCTCGCCCACCATGTCGCCCGCGTGTTCGGACGAAGAGAAATATGCTGTGGTCGAGCGCATCGTCGCCAGTTTCCAGGCGAAAGAGGCCGAAGGCGCAGACGTCGCAGGTCGCAAGATCATTGATGTGAACACCGTCAACGGCGTGCGTTTCACTCTTGAGGGCGGGGCCTGGGGTCTGGTGCGCGCCAGTTCGAACACCCCCAATCTCGTGATCGTGGTGGAGAGCCCCAACAGCGCGGACGACGTCAAGATGATCTTCGCGGCCATCAAGGACGAGCTCTCCCGCCATCCCGAGATCGGCGCATTTGACCAGGAACTCTAGCGCTGGACACGCTTTGTTGTCGTCTCCCAGTCTCCCCCATCTGCAGCCAGAATACTGAGAACACACGTTTCTATTGGAGAGTATTTTTTGAAAGTAGTGATTATCGGGCAGCACCCTGTTATCCAACCGGGTTTTTGCGGAGTGATGGCGCTTAACGAGGCTCGCTGGTTGTCCCAATGGGGGCATGAGGTTGAGCTTGTGATCCCGTTCCGCAAGCGGGCCGAGCTGGACCACATTATTTCACTGAATGAGTTTGAAGACCTGAACGAGCTGCCCAAGCTGGGCGAATCCTTCACAATTCGTCCGATCTTTGTTGAGGAAATTGAGGATATTGAGCAGTGTGACGTCCTGATCTGGCAGGTAACGGATCACGTTGTCTGGGACGCCTACTTTAAGCGTTTCGCTGCTCGCTCACGGGTCGTGACCAAGAACTTTCCCAAGACGGCGCCAGTTCGCGATGGCTTAGCGGCGCGCAACATGTTCTCCACATTCGATTATGCGGCCTTTGCGCTGAAAGAGGATGTGGCCGTCGTAGCGAATTACAAGTCTGACGTCTATCCACAGGAGCGATATGGGTTTGTTGGCCGTGGAGCTGACCCGGAGCTGTTCCATCCTGGCGCAAAATCGGAAGCGCCTTTTATCGCGGTGGATGTTCCAAATACCGCTGATGATTGGGCGATCACGCATTTCGTCGAACCCCTCAAGCGCTTGCGCGTGCGTCATCCTGACCTGAAGATCGTGTCGCTGGGGCGGCCCGTGAGCATCGAGGGCGCCATGCATCTAGACTTCATGCCCTACGATCAGCTCGCTGAGCAATTCATCAACCCGGCTTGGGTCTACTGCTTCATCGACTATGCCCAGAGCGCGCCCCATGTGCGCGGAACGATACACAAGTTCGAGCCCTTGTGGCGGGACCGGGCCATTTATGAAGTCCAGAATGTGGAAGCTCAGATGGCCGGGGCTGTAATGTGCGGTTATGACCGCAACATCATTGATGAATTGTATGATCCTGAGCTGAGCGCAACCTTCCCGTTCCCGTCAGAGGCCGACGCGATCTATGATCGGCTGTGCTGGGCGATCGACAACCAGCAGGCGCTCGCGCAGCGCATTCGCGCACGCACCGAGCCGATTCATGACTGGAAGCTGTGCATCTCCCGCTGGGAAGCCGGTCTGAGAACGCTGGTCGAAAGCGGGTATGATCGCAACGCGAAGCCCAGGTCGGCGAAGTCTGCGCCTCCCGCTCCGGAACCGGCCCCGATCCGGGTTCTGGAAGAGGACATTGTCGATGTGCCTGCGGCCCTGGACGATGAAGGGCGCCGGATCGTGGCCGAGTATTATGACCGTGCGCGGACCGCAGTTGAGTTCGGCATTGGCGGCTCCACCCGCATCGCCGCGAAGACGGGCATCGGCCATCTGTTCAGCGTGGAAACGGATCCGGGCTGGATCGAGCACATTCAGTCCGATCCCAATGTCGAGGCGCTCAAGGCCGGGGGGCGGGTCAGCTTCATTCACGCCGATGTCGGCGCGGTGAAGGAGTGGGGCTATCCGGTCCAGATGTCTGAGGAGGCGAGCGACGCCTATCTGAAGGGGCCGTGGTCGCGCATCCCGGTCGAGTCGGTTGATTTTGTTCTTGTCGATGGACGCTTTCGGGTCGCCACGACGGTCAACGCTTCCTTGCGCACTGATGATCATGTGATCTACGCCGTTGATGATTACGGGGATCGCACTCATTACGAGGAACTTGAAGATCTGTTTGATGTGGTGCGGCGCAGCGGTCGCATGATCCTGCTCAGGAAAGGTCGGCGCTGGAGCTTGCCGGCGGCGGACGCCATGCTGTCAAAATACAGAATGGACCCGCGTTAGACCCCGGACCTGACGGCCATATTGAATGCACACTTGTGAGTCACCCAGCTTGCGCGAGCCCGGTTCCGGGGTGAGGGAAAGTTGTTTTGTGAGCGCTGAAGGTTTCAGCCGGATGGAGATTTGAGATGCGCGTAGCAATGATCGGCACCGGCTATGTGGGTCTGGTTTCGGGGGCG
>NZ_DJIQ01000065.1:0-11179 GCF_002433705.1 Oceanicaulis sp. UBA6590 | reverse complement strand
ACGATATAGTCGACCTCTTCAAAGATGCGGCGGACCTCCGAGGCCACGGCCCGGCGGGTCTCGCCATCGGGGCCATAGATCTCCGCCAGCAGCGTCGCCAGAACCGGCGGTCCGGGCGGGGTTTCGGCCACCTTGATCACCGTGCCTTCGGGCATGGGGATGGCGCTCAGAAGCTCACGCGCTTCCAGCGCGATGTCATGGCTCTGGCGCTTGCGATGGTGACGCGAGGCCAGATTGACCTGCAGATCGCCCTGCTCGGGATTGGTGCGGAAGAAGTAATGGCGCACCAGGCCGTTGAAGTTGAACGGCGCTGACGTTCCGGCATAGGCCTGGATCGACATCACCTCTTCGACGCCGGAGAGCACATCTGCGGCTTCAAACAGGACGCGTTCGGTGTCCTCAAGGCTGGACCCTTCAGGCAGGTCCACGATCACCTGGAATTCGGACTTGTTGTCGAACGGCAGCAGTTTCACCGTCACCAGACCCGCCGGGATCATCATCATGATGACCAGCGTCATGACGCCCGCGCCGATCAGGAAGGTCCAGGCGCGCGCCCGGCTTTTCACCACCCAGCCCGCAATTGACCGGTAGGCGCGACCGAGACGGGTCTCGCTGTCCTCGGCGCCATGGGCGTGCTCGCCGGCATTGCCAGCGATCTTCACCATCAGCCAGGGCGTGATCAGCATGGCGACGAAGAAGGAGAAGATCATCGCCGCCGAGGCGTTGATCGGGATCGGCGCCATGTAGGGCCCCATCAGGCCCGACACGAACAGCATGGGCAGCAACGCCGCCACGACGGTCAGCGTCGCGACGATGGTGGGATTGCCCACCTCGGCGACGGCCTGAACGGCGGCGTCGATCTTGTTGCGGCCATCCTTCATCGCCCAGTGACGGGCGATGTTCTCGATCACCACGATAGCGTCATCCACCAGAATGCCGATGGAGAAGATCAGCGCGAACAGGCTGACCCGGTTGATGGTGAAGCCCAGCGTGTTGGACGCGAACAGCGTCAGAAGGATGGTGGTCGGGATGACCACCAGCACGACGATGGATTCCCGCCAGCCCACCATCAGCGCGATCAGCACCACGATGGAGACTGTGGCGAGCCCGAGATGGAAGAACAGCTCATTGGCCTTCTCCGCCGCCGTCTCCCCGTAATTGCGGGTGATATCGACGCTCACCCCGTCCGGGATCAGCGTGCCGCGCAGGGTCTCGACCGTTTCCAGCACATGCTCTGCCACCACGACCGCATTGGCGCCGGGGCGCTTGGCGAGCGCGAGGGTCACCGCCGGCGCGCGAGTCCAGTCCCCGGTCGCGCCATGGCCGTCTTCCGCATGAGCGTCGCCCTCACGGCTGAGGGACCAGACGCGGTGATCGGAGGGTTGAGCTCCGATCACCACGTCCGCCACATCGCGGACATAGACGGGGCGTCCGTCGCGCGTTGTGAGCAGTAACAGACCAATCGAGGCGGGATCACGCAGGGTTTCGCCCACAAGGGTTTGCGCCACCGCGCCGTTCTGAAACACCGGCCGCACGGGGAAGGCGGAATTGGCCGCCGCGATCTTGCCCGCCAGCTGTTGCAGGGTGACGCCATAGAGCGCCAGCCGTTCGGGATCGGGCTCGATGCGCACCTGATCAGCGCGACCGCCGACAATGAAGCTGAGCCCCGACCCGTCCACCGAGGTCAGCCGCGATTGCAGCTCTTCGGCCAAAGTCAGCAAGGATGCGTCCGTCCAGCGTTCGCCGAAGCCCGGCTCTGGGCTCAGCGTCAAGGTCAGGATCGGCACGTCATTGATGCCGCGCGCCACGATCAGGGGTTCGGGCACGCCCAGCGGCAGCTGGTCGTAATGGCCGCGAATTTCCTCATGCACGCGCAGGACGGCGATGTCCTCGGGCACGCCCACCTTGAAGCGGGCGGTGACCAGAACCTGGTCATCCATCGTGTTGGAATAGGTGTGCTCCACCTCGGAAATGCCCGAGATGATCGCTTCCAGCGGCTCGGTGATCAGCTCGACAGCGTCCGCGGCGGCCAGACCGTCCGCGCGCACCATGATGTCGATCATCGGCACCGAGATCTGCGGCTCCTCCTCGCGCGGGATGGTCAGGAGCGCAATCAGCCCCAGCCCAAGCGCCGCCAGCAGGAAGAGCGGGGTCAGCGGCGAACGGATGAAGCCCTTCGCCAGATTGCCGGACAGTCCCAGTTTCATGGCTGCACCAGCAGATCGCCCGGTTGCAGACCGGAGAGGATTTCAACCTGTTGCGCGCCGTCGTCGCCCACGCGCACCCCGCCGCGCTGGACCACCACGTCATGAGGGTTGCCGTCGGCGTCCAGCACGCTGACATAATCAAGCCCGTAGCGGGTCTCGATCAGCGCGGAGGGAATGAGGATGCCCGGACGGGCGTCGGTATAGATCAGGACGCGCACCCGCTCGCCCACGAAGAAATCGCCCAGGCCCTCCACGACAGCATCGGCCGTGACGCGGCCCGCCTCGATGCGCGGATAGACCTGTCGGATCGTGCCGGTGTTGGCGAGCCCGTCCGCGGTCATCGCCCCGCCTGCAAGCGCGATGGGGTCGCCCTCGGCGATAAAGCGGGCATGGCGCTCGGGCACGGACAGGCGCAGCACGTAAAGATCGGTGGCGATCTCGGCGATCTGCTCGCCCGGCATCACCACACTGCCCGCCGTCACCGGCACGGACAGGACGACGCCCGTGGCCGGGGCCAGCACATCGCCCTCGCGTGAGCGCTGCACGGTCACGGCGCGTTGCTGACGCGCGGAGGCGACCTGGTTCTCATAGACCTCAACCTGGGTGCGCGCCGCCTCGAGGCGCGCCTCGGCCACAAGGCCCCGCTCATACAGGCGCTCATCGCGCGAGAGGTCGGCGCGAGCCTGTTCGAGCTGGGCGGTCACGGCGGCCAGCTGCGAGTTGAGCGAGCCGATCTGCGGCGCCAGCTGGTCATCCACGACCACCGCCAGAACCTCGCCCGCTTCAACGCGGTCGCCCTCATCCACGCGCAATTCGCCGATCGTGCCCGACAGGCGCGCCCGCGCCATGGTCACATCCACGCTCTGCACCGTGGCGAACACGGCCTTCTGGTCGGTGATCGAGGTCTGTTGAACCTCATAGGCGTCAGATTGCGCCCAGCCAGCAGCCGGGCCCAACACCAGCGCGAGCGATGCCAGCACCATCGAACGGATCATGCACGTCCTCCTTGTGCGCGCTCGGCGGGACTCAATCCCGGCGCACTTGTCACTTATCAAAATAGATAAGTGTTGGAGGCTTGTCACCCGCCCGCGCTGCTCTGCCGCACTTCGCAGGCGCCTATCGGACAGGCTCGGGCCTATATGGCGGCGAGCAAGCACGTGTCAAATGTGACAGAGGTGTACTGGTTCAGGCCATTGCTGGCGTAATTGTCAGTCGCCGAGAAAGACGGCCGCCAGACCAGATCCTCACCGCTGAGCGTGCTTGTAAGGCTTTCACTGAGGGTCTGACCCACGCCGTTGGAGGTGAAGTCATAGGCCACCTCCGCCCCCGCGCCATTGCACGCCGACGCCGCAGCGCCGGTGAGATTGATGTCATGACAGCGGATATCCCCGCGCGCGGAATAGGCAAACAGCGCGGTCGCGCCATTGGCGTAGGTCACGCTCTGCCGGCGCGACTGGGCGTCATAGGCAATACTGGCGAGGCGCCGCTCCGCCGAAGCGCAGAATGGCTCATGGAGCTATCGGATCAAACCACCAGCTCAAATCCATGACTTGATCGTCCCTTGCGAAAACACAAAATACTCCGCGACGCCAACTTAGATCTCTAAACATCACAACTTCATTAGCCGATTCATTAATGTGATTGGCACAGCGCTCACTAGTCGTTTCACCGACTTCGATCAAACCTAATTCAGTGAGCTTGTTGCGAGCCGAATATAAAGATTCTCCTTCATTCACTAAAACGTATCCAGATGAGCTCGCCGTACCAATTGGGTCAAATACAAGAAGCCGATTTATAGGGTCGGAAAGAAACCAAATCATCGTCGCCGCAATCATCAGAACGACTAGAACCATAACTTTTTTCATAAGCTCACCTCATCAAACCCAAATCAATTTTCAGGCCGTCTGCGTATACGCGAACCAGTCACAGCTAATCTTTCGTATGCGCCATCTATAGCTCCTTGATTTACAGGAATATGATCAGCTTGTCCGTGTCCTGGAGCTCGGACTCCTCCTTCAGGCAGCGGCTGCCCTCCCTCCACTCCTGCAGCTGTCCTTGCGGCATTCGCAACAGCAATGGCTGCAGAATTGCTATTTCCTGCAGTTCTCCGAGTTATTGGACCCGTAACTGGCGCGTAGGATGTTGTACCTGGTCGATCAGGGGTTCCCAGGACCGCATTTACATGAGCGCCAGCAATCATGACTGCATCATCAGGCGCATCAATTAAAACAAAGTCCACACCCTCCGAACCACCATCCGCCAAGCTTAGCCAAGCGTCGCGATCATCTAAATCAGTTGGAGTGCCTGTCCCCGTGAGGCTGACGAGATTACCGGGATTGTAGATCTGTCCGCTCGGGCCGTATGAATAGCGGGCTGTCACTTCACCGCCTAGCTCATCTGCTACAACAACAAACATGTGACGGGCCCCTTGTTTATCCAGTGCCCCAATACCCAGCGGACGAGAAACAAGCCACCCTCTCCATCCCCGTCGGATCGGTCGCATTGATCGGATCATTGCCCACATAGGCGTAGAGGTTCATCTGGTCGGCGTAACCGATCGGGTCGGTCTGGAGGAAGCGGCCGAGCGCCGGATCGTAATAGCGCGCCTTGTAGTCTTCGGAGCCAGTCCAAAAGGGATGATTTGATCCGGTGGATCAAATCAAGGCGCAGAAGGCCACGGCAGTGGCATGAGCCCGTTCGGACGGGCCTTTCCTCGCTTCGCGCGGCCCACCCTCACCCGGATCGAGCTTTTGGCCCGTGAAGCGGCCCGATCGCGGACGCGATCAGACCTGAAATAGCGAAGCCGCCATCGCCCTCGCCCGCCTGGCCGAAGGGGGAATAGGTGTACGTATCGACCACCGCGCCCGTGCTGTCGCTGATGACAATCGTGTAGCCCAGACGGTTGGGATGCGCCCAGCGTTCGCGGTCGCCCGCGGGCAGACGTCACATCAATTTTCAAAAGGAGAAGGGGTGGTGGCGGGGGGGAGACTTGAACTCCCGACCTCACGATTATGAGTCGTGCGCTCTAACCAGCTGAGCTACCCAGCCAAACCGTGTGTCCGCAGCAGGGTGGGCTGCGAACCGGAGGGAGGCGTATAACCGCGCGCGGGCCGCCTTGCAAGGGGCCCGCGCTGATGCGGCGACACCAAAGTCAGTTACGCGGCGCGCACCGAAGCGAGGAACTCGCCGACCGCCTTGCGCAGACCCGAGGATTCGGTGTTGAGCGCGTGGCTGGCCGAGTTCACCTGGGCGGCGCACTGGCCGGTTTCCGCGGCGGCGGCGTCCACCTGGCCGATGGATTCGGCCACTTCCCGGGTGCCCGAGGCCGCTTCGTGGGCGGCGCGGGTGATTTCCGACGCGGCGGCGCGCTGTTCTTCCATGGCCGCGGCGATGGCGGCGGAGATGTTGTTCATCTCCGAGATGACCTCGCCGATATTCTCAATGGCCTCGACGGTCTTGCCCGTCGCGCCCTGAATGCCGGAGATCTGGTCGGAGATGGACTTGGTGGCGTTTGCGGTCTGCTCGGCCAGGGTCTTCACCTCGCTGGCCACGACCGCAAAGCCCTTGCCCGCCTCGCCGGCGCGCGCCGCCTCGATGGTGGCGTTCAGCGCCAGAAGGTTGGTCTGCTCGGCGATGCCCTCGATCAGGTTGACGATATCGCCGATACGGGCGGCGGCCTCATCAAGCTGGGCCACATCGGTATTGGTCTGCTGGACGCGGTTGGCGGCGTCCTGGGCGATCTCGGTGGAGCGGGAGATCTGCTGGGCGATCTCGGCGATCGAGCCCGTCATCTCCTCGGCGGCGGCGGCCACCGTGTCCACGTTCTCGGCGGCGCGGCCGCCCGAGGCGTTCACGCGGGCCGTAGTTTCACCGGCGCTGCGCGAGGAGTGATCCAGAGCCGTAGCCGCGCTTTCCATTTCCTCGGCGGCGTTGCCCACAGCATCAAGCGCGCGGCGGGAGACATCGTCGAACTGGGCGACCAGCTCCTCGATCCGCTTGGCGCGGGCTTCACGGGCGAGGCGCTCGGCTTCGCTTTCCTGCTCCAGACGCTGACGCTCGATGGCGTTCTGACGGAAGACCGCGACGGCCTTGGCCATCTCGCCGATCTCGTCCTTGTCATTATCCTCGATCTCCTGACCAAGATTGCCCTTGGCCAGATCCTTCATGGCGCGAGCGATGCGGGTCAGGCGGGTCAACAGGTTGCGGGAGACGTAGAAGTAACCCACAGCGCCACCCACAGCGACGGACAGGACCGCGAACACCCACATCAGGGTCGAGCCGAAGGCCATGGCGTTCAGGCCGCCCTGGCTGGCTTCCGCCTGATCGGCGAGCGCGGAATCGCGGGTCTGGGTGACGATCTCGGCGAGCGCTGCGTCCATGATGCGCGCGTCTTCGACGAGCATCTCGGTTTCGTCGATCATCTCAAGCTCGGTCAGGCGCAGGTTGAACATGCCCTGATCGCCTTCGGCATAGGCCAGAAGCGTGTCGATGGCGTCGCGCAGCTCCTGGGTCGCGACATCGCCCAGAATGGCCATGTTGATGCTCAGATCATCGGCCGCGTAATAGTATTCGTCCTGGATTTCAGAAACTTCGCCAGCGCTGTCAGCCGTGCTGAGCTCGGCGAAGCGCGCGGCGACAAGGTTCACGGCCATGGACGAGCGCAGAAGCGTTTCGATGACGCCTTCGTCGCTGGTTTCATCCAGCGCCGCTTCGAGCATTTCAGAGACGGCCGCGCGCTGACGCAGGACGCCGCGCATGGCAGACTCGCGTGCGGACACGGCTTCCAGCTTGGCGCTCACCGGGCCGGAGGCCTCGTTCACGGCGGAGCCGACGCCGTTGAGCGCTTCGGTCAGCGCATCGGCGTTGGCGGCGTTGAGGCCGGCCTGACGCAGGGAGTCGATGGCGGCGCGCGCCTCACCCATCAGCGTGTCGAGGCGCGAGGCGGACACCTGCTGGTCAATCGTGTCGCGCGAACGCGAAAACGCCGCCAGTTCGCCTGTCAGGGCGCCCGAGGCGGCTTCAAGTCTTTGGGCTGCGGCGGCGCGAGGCGCTGTTTCCTCGACAATGGCGTCCAGAGCGTTCCTTGAACTCGAGAATGCGAACAAGCCTGCGGCGCTGGTCGCCAGAGTAATCACGATCACGGCGGCGAATGCAGCCAGCAGGCGTGTCTGCACAGAGTGGAACGAGATCGCCATCAGTCAGCCCCAATTAAGGTTAATACTCTCACGCACAAAAAACGGCGCAGCCAATTTCTGACTGCGCCGTCTTGATAAAAGGTTTATCCGCCGAAGTTAAAATCGAAGCGGCGTTCAACACCCTGGGCGCCCGGGCCCGAGGCGTAGCGCCAATCTTCCAGCGCGCGCAGCACGGAGCGCTCGAACACGCCGGCCGGAGTGGCCTCGACAACTTCAACGTCAGACACGGCGCCGTCGGCGGTCACATTGTAACGCACCACGACATGGCCTTCGATTTCACGACGCTCGGCCGCACGCGGAAATTCCGGAGCGGACGCCTCAACCAGTTCCGGCTCCTGCGCCAGCGCCGGAGCGGCGCCGAAAGCGGAGATCAGAGACACGGCAGCGAAAACACCAGCAAACTTTTTCATAGTCACACCCAAACCTTGCAAGGGGGCCTGTTTCTGAGGCCCACAAACTTCCCAAAACGTCTACGTCAGAGCGTGTTGTCCGCCCTTTGAACGTTCGACAGTGCAGGTTTATGACAGAAAGGGCTGAATCTTCGTTTAAGGTGTATGCCTAACAGCGCGTAAATTTTCGCTCAGGTCTTCTGGTCCGCGCAGGGCCCGGTTTCGACCTCCACGGTGACGTGGGTGAGCTTGTAGCGCTCGGCCAGGCGGGACTTGATCGCCACGATGATCGCGGGCGCATCCGCCTCGGGCTCGATCCGGGCATGCAGCGTGGCCATGGGGCGGTCCGGCGTCAAGGACCAGACATGCACATGGTGGATGTCGAGCACATCCTCGATCTCCGCCGTCAGGTCCGCGCGCAGCACGCTGGGATCGATATGATCGGGCGCCGCCTCCAGCAACACCCGTCCCGCATCGCGCACCAGCCGCCAGGCCGATATGCCGATCAGCCCGGCAATCAGCAAGGACAGCAGCGGATCGATCGGCGTCCAGCCGGTCCACCAGATCACGCCTGCTGCGATAATGGCCGCAACAGACCCCAGAAGATCGCCCATCACATGAGCGAGCGCGCCGCGGATATTGAGATTGTCGGTGTCCGCGCCGTGCAGCACGCCAAAGGCGGCGATATTCACGATCAGCCCCAGCACCGCGATCACCATCATGCCGGTCGCCTCGATCTCGTTGGGATCAAACAGGCGCATCACCGCCTCGCAGGCGATCCAGACCACCAGGATGGACAGCGTCACCCCGTTGGCGAAAGCCGCGAGGATCTGCAAACGGTCATAGCCATAGGAGCGTTTGTCGGTCGCCGGGCGGCGCGACAGGCGGAACGCCCCCCAGGCCAGGATCAGCGCGGCGAAGTCAGTGAGCATGTGCGCCGCATCCGCCAGCAGCGCCAGCGACCCGGTCAGCAGCCCGCCGATCACCTCGGCCAGCATAAAGCCGCCCGTCAGCGCGGCTGCGATCAGCGTGCGCGTCTCGTTGCGCCCATCCACAGGATGAGCGTGAGAATGACCATGGCCGTGATGGTGATGGTCGTCCCCATGATCATGGTCATGGGCGTGATCGTGAGACGGGTGTGCGTGATTGTCAGACATGCCCCTCCCCTAGCGCTTCGCCCGGGACAAAGGAAGCCATGACATAACGTTACGCCTTGCCCGCGCCCTCCTCAGAGGCGAGGATCGCTCCCGGATGCGCTCCGGAGGGGAATCGAGATGAAGCAAAGCCTGGCGCTGACCGTGCTGTACGCGCTGTTGCTGCTGACAGCCTGCGCAAGCGTGCCGTTCTCCACGCTCGCCGCCTATTCCCGGCTTGAGGTCGAGGATATCGACTTCGCCACAGCGCGCCTAGCCGTGCACTATCCCGGCCTGACCGATCATCCCGGCGAGTGGAGCGTCACCACGACCCTGCGTCAGGATGGAGAGGTGCTGGAGGAGGCCCAATTCGACCTCGTGGCGGACCAAGGCCCGGTCGAGCGCCTGCCTTTCCTTGGTCTCGCACCGCAGGACCGGCCGATCATCCTGCGTTTGTCAGAGCGCGACGTCCAACGCGCCGAGGCGCTGCGCGACCGCATCAATAGAACCGAAGCCGGATCGCTCAGCTTCGTTTTTGAAACGCGGTTTCAGGCCGATCAGCTGTGCGGATCAGACGCCCGCGCCAATGTCTGGACGCGTCCCAATGGGGAAAGCGAGTATCGCCGCGCCGCGCGCAATGCGGATGTGGCGAGGCTGCTCGGGGACAGCCTCACCCAGGCCTGCGAGACCTGATCACACCGAAATGTGGATCGGGTGGCCCAGCGCCGTCAGCACGCCTTCCGCGAAGCCTTCGGTCAGGGTCGGGTGCACGTGAATGGTGCCCGCCACGTCTTCCAGGGTCGCGCCCATCTCCAGCGCCAGGGCGAACTCGCCCGACAATTCGGAGACGTGCTTGCCGACGGCGTGAATGCCGAGGATGACATGATCGCTCTCGCGCGCGGTCACGCGCACGAAACCGCCATCCGCGCCGCCTTCCATGGTCAGCGCACGGCCCGACGCCGCCAGCGGGAACTTGCCGGTAATGACCGTCTCGCCTTTCGCCTTGGCTTCATCCGGGGTCAGGCCGACGCCCACAAGCTCAGGCTCAGTGAAGCAGACCGCCGCGACGGAGACCGGATCATAGGCGCGCTTGTGGCCGGCGATGATCTCGGCGACCAACTCACCCTGCTTGGTGGCCTTGTGCGCCAGCAGCGGCTCGCCCACCAGATCGCCAATGGCGTAGACGCCGCGCATGGCGGTGCGGCACTGATGGTCGATCTTCACGAAGGGGCCGTCCATGTCGACGCCCATAGTCTCCAGGCCCCAGCCTTCGGTGACCGGCTTGCGGCCGACCGCAACGAGGATCTTGTCCGCCTCGATACGCTGGGTTTCACCCTTGGCGTCCTCGAACTCGAGGAAGGTCTGACCGCCCTCCTCGACCGCGCCCTTGGCCTTGCAGCCGGTGTGCAGCGCGACCTTGTTCTTCTTCAGCCACATCTGGACCGGGCGGATCAATTCCTTGTCATAGCTGGGCAGGATGGAATCGAGCGCTTCGACCACGGCGACGTCAGAGCCCATCTTGCGGAAGGCGATGCCGAGCTCGAGGCCGATATAGCCGCCGCCGACCACCACCAGCTTTTCCGGGCGCTCGGTCAGTTCCAGCGCCTCGGTCGAGCCGATGACATCGCCGCCGAACTTCATGAAGGGCAGCTCGGTTTCCTTCGAGCCCGTGGCGAGGATGACGTTCTCCGCCGTGATCTCAACGGTTTCGCCGTCCTCCATCTCAACCACACAGGTCTTGGCGTTCTTGAAGGTCGCCCAGCCGTTGATGGCCTCGACTTTCGCCGCCTTGAGCAGCTGACCCACGCCCTTGGTGAGTTTGGAGACGATGCCGTCTTTCCATTCGGTCACGCCCGCCATGTCGAGGGTCGGGTCAGACACTTTCAGGCCCATCTCGTCTTTCTGGGCGTGATGGACCATCTCCTCGAACTTGGAGCCGGCGTGGATGAAGGCCTTGGACGGGATGCAGCCCCGGTTCAGGCAGGTGCCGCCCAGGCCGTGCTTGTCCACGATGATGGTGTCCAGGCCCAGCTGGCCCGCACGAATGGCGGCGGGATAGCCGCCCGGGCCGCCGCCGACGACGAGAACCTGACACGTTTTAGACTGGGCCATGAGCAAAACTCCTGCGGGTCCGGTATAGATTGGCGTGATGTTTAGACGCTCGGCGTCCAACAAAAAAGGGGCAGGCTGAAACCTGCCCCATGCGCCAGTAAAGGTCCGTACAGATTAGCTCTTCTCGACATTGACCTTGGTGT
>NZ_DJIQ01000025.1:9413-17380 GCF_002433705.1 Oceanicaulis sp. UBA6590 | reverse complement strand
CCCTCGATCACCCGGAAGCCGCGCTGCGGCGGGACCGGCGGTTCTGACGGCGCCTCGTCCGGTGAAGGCGCATCATCAGGCTCCACTGGCGTCTCGATTACCTCAGGCGTGAAACCCTTGCGCACGAGGCCGGACTTGCGCAGTTCGGACACGGGATCAGGCGCCGTGTCCTCGATGGGGGCGATGACGTCCTCGTTGATGTCGCGCTCGCGGGCGCGGCGCTCGGGGCCCTTGCGCTTGAAGCCCGAGCCCTTGGTCTTGAAGCTTGACCCGCCGCCGCGGGAGAAGCCCTTGGGCGCTTTGCCCCTGGCCTTCTTCTCGATCTCCTTGAGCTTGGCGAGCTGGAGCGTGGAGAGCGCCTCGCCCTCGGCGCCCAGCGAGGGATCGGCATAGGCCGAGCCGAACGTGTTCAGGCGCTCCTCGATGGAGCTCATGAACTCGTCCTCCCAGTCGGTCAGCTCGATCCGGGCGGCTTCGGCGGCGTCGGGATCATCCTCCTCGGCCTTGGCGATGGCGCGCTCGACGGCGGCCTTGGCCCGGCGAATGCGGGCCAGGGCCTTGCGGGTCGACTTGTCATCAACCTCACGCGCCATGATCGGTCCTAGTGTTCGCCGACCGCGCCCAGATAGAGCTCCAGCAGCGCTTCCATTTCCTGGCGCTCATGGGCGTCCTGTTTGCGCAGGGAGATCACCTTGCGCAGCACCTTGGTGTCATAGCCCATGGATTTGGCTTCGGCGTAGACTTCCTTGATGTCGGCGGCGACGCCGGCCTTGTCTTCTTCCAGGCGCTCGATGCGGGCCACCAGCGCGCGCAACTGATCACGGGCGGCGGCGCCGATGGCGTCGGATTCGTCTTTCTCGGGGGTCGAGGCGGCAAAGTCGGCCATGAGGGTCTCCTGGCGAGGATTTACGATCTTGCCCTCTTCGATAGGCGAGGGGGGCGGGGCGGGGCAAGCCGGTCGTGACGCGCAAAGCCGATCTGATGCAGACGCGCTGCATGCTTTCCTTCCGTCTGAAGAGTCTTTAGAGCCCTTCCAGCACTATACAGGAGAACACCATGACCACGCTCTGGCGCCTTGAAGCGCGCGGCCCGATGCCGCTCATTCGCGCAGCCAACGATCGGCTGGACGCAGCGCTGGAACCCCTGCCTGTCAGCTGGTCCATGTTCGAGGATGGTTCTCCCGAGGCGGGCCGCATCGACATCCTGTTTGATCACCAACCGGACGCCGAGGCGTTTGCCAGCGAGGCCGGTCTCGAGCACGACGCCGTCGAGATCAATTTCGGCCCGCTGCCCGAGGAAGACTGGATCGCCCTGTCTCTGGAAGGCCTGCCGAGCGTCGAGGCGGGTCGGTTCCTTGTCTATGGCGAGCATACCTCGTCGGATCTGACCGAGGGCCAGATCGGCTTGTGGATCGAGGCGGGCCCGGCGTTCGGCACGGGCCATCACGGCACCACCAAGGGCTGCCTCGAGGCGCTCGACAAGCTCGACCAGTCCGGCTTTCACCCGAAAACCGTCCTGGATCTGGGGACCGGGACCGGGCTGCTGGCCATCGCGGCGGCGAAAATCTGGTCTGATTGCGAGATCCTCGCCACGGATATCGATGAAGAATCCGTCATCGAGACGGTGGAGAATACGGCCAAGAACGGCGTGAAGCCCCGGATCGAGGCGGTGACGGCGGACGGCTTCCATCACCCGGTGTTCGAGGGCGCCAAGTTCGAGCTGATCTTCGCCAACATTCTGGCGGGTCCGCTGATCACCCTGGCGCCGGAGATCGCGGCCCGTCTCGAGGCGGGCGGCCGGATCATCCTGTCCGGGCTTCTCGAGGAGCAGTCCGACAAGGTCGAGGCGGCCTATGACGCCGAGGGCCTGTCGCTGATTGACAAGGCCATTCTCGATGGCTGGGCGACGCTGGTGTACGCCAGCAAGGCCTAGCCGCATAAAGAAAAAGCGCGCCAGCTGTGAGGCCTGGCGCGCTTTTAAATAAGCCGGAGAGAGATCGGCTTAGAGTTTGCGGACGCGATCGGCCAGGCCGATTTTCTCGAACAGCGAGTTGGCGTCGGTATTGCGCGGACGAGCGCGCACGCCGGCCGCCTCGGCGCGGCGCACGGAGCGCAGGCCGTCGCAGGCGTTCAGGCGAAGATGAGCGTCATGGTGGAACATGGCGGAGCTCCCGATAGGCATGAATTTCGTGAGCCCGGATATGGGCTTGTAAGATTTGATTAGCCATATCCAATTGCGCAGGTCCGCCTTGCGTTTCTGCAAGGCGGCCCTTCTCGCTGCGCACTGTCGCAGAGATGAGATTGATAAGGTCCGGGCGCGGGCCTAGCTTGTGCGCATGACCCATCAGATCCAGCAATTTCATGTGAAGGGCGGGCCCCAATACGGGCGCGAGAACCTTCCCAAGCTCCGCGCCAGCCTGGCTCAGGCCGGTCTGGACGGTTTCCTGATCCCGCACGAGGACGAGTACAATAACGAGTACTTGCCCGCGAACGCCGAACGTCTGGCCTGGGCCACCGGTTTCACCGGGTCCGCCGGCGCTGCGGCGGTGCTTGGTGACACGGCGGCGGTCTTTGTGGACGGTCGCTATACCGAGCAGGTCAAATCCCAGGTCGATAACAGCCTGTTTGACTACGAAGACCTGGTGAAGACCGGCATGGCGGGCTGGATCCGCAAGACGGCCAAGCCCGGCCAGACCATCGGCTATGATCCGCGCCTGCATTCACCCGATGCGCTGACCAGGCTGCAGGAAGCCGCCGACAAGACCGGCGCCAAGCTCGTCGCGGTGGAGACCAATCCCATCGACGCCGCCTGGGACGATCGCCCCGCCGCCCCGATGGCGGCCGTGCATCCCCAGCCGCTGGATGTGGCGGGCGAGGCCCATGGCGACAAACGCAAGCGAATTGGCGCGGATGTGAAGGAAGACGGCGCGGACGCCGCAGTGATCACCGATCCGGCCTCCATCGCCTGGCTGTTCAATATTCGCGGCGGCGATGTGGCCTGCACGCCTCTGCCGCTGTCCTCGGCCATTATCGAGCCGTCCGGTCAGGCGACCTTGTTCATCAACGAGGCCAAGCTGACGGACGCCACCCGCAGCCATCTGGGCAATGAAGTCGCGATCCGCCCGGAGACCGAGTTCGCAGATGGCCTGAAGGCCCTGTCCGGCAAGACAGTCCGCGTGGATCCCGCTACCGCGTCGGTCTGGGTCGTCCAGCAGCTTGAAGGCGCGGACGCGAAGGTCCAGCGCAAGCCCGACCCGGTCGCCCTGCCCAAGGCGTGCAAGAATCCGGTCGAAGTGGAAGGCAGCCGTCAGGCGCATATCCGCGACGGTGCGGCCATCGTGCGCTTCCTGCACTGGCTCGACACCGAGGCCCAGTCTGGCGAGATGGACGAGATCCGTGCGGCGATGAAGCTCGAAGAGTTCCGGCACATGTCGCCCCAGCTCAAGGACATCTCCTTCGAGACGATCTCAGCGGCGGGCCCGAACGGCGCCTTCCCGCACTATCGGGTCAATACGGACTCCAATCGCAAGCTGAAGCAGGGCTCGCTGTTTCTGGTGGATTCGGGTGGCCAGTATCCGGACGGCACGACGGACATCACCCGGACCGTGCCCATTGGCGAGCCGACCGCGCAGATGCGTCGTCACTTCACGCTTGTCCTGAAGGGCCATATCGCCCTGTCGCGCATCCGCTTCCCCGAGGGCACGTCGGGCCATGCGCTGGATGCGCTGGCGCGTCAGCCCTTGTGGATGGCCGGGCTCGATTACGACCATGGGACCGGACATGGCGTGGGCAGCTATCTGGGCGTCCATGAAGGCCCACAGCGCATCTCCAAGGCGCCGAACGCCATCGCGCTTGAAACCGGCATGATCGTCTCCAACGAACCGGGCTATTACCAGGTCGGCGATTACGGCATCCGCATCGAGAACCTGCAGGTGGTCACGCCGGCGGAACCGGTGCCGGGCGGCAATCGCTCCATGCACGGGTTTGAGACCCTGACCATGGCGCCGATGCATCGCGCGCTGGTGGACGTGTCCCTGCTCGACAAGGACGAGCTCGTCTGGCTCGACGCCTATCACGCCGATGTGCGCAAGAAGGTGCTGCCGCTGCTCGATGGCGAGGCGGCGAACTGGCTGGTGAAAGCCTGCGAACCCTTCCTGGGCGCCACGCCCTGATGAACGCTGTCGCTCTGGCAGTTGTGAAAGCGAGCCTGCGCGTGTGCGCCGGGCTCGCTTTTGCATTGGGGCTGACCGCCTGTTTCGCCAGTGAAGAAGAGCTGGTGGGATATTGGGGCGCGGATCGGCCTGTGTCTGAAGGCGTCTACGCCCATACTCCGACGCATCCGGACGGCCGTGAATGGGACCGCCCCACCTGGACCGGCGAAATCACGCTCGAACAGAGACGCTATGTCTCTGATGCGCCGAACTTTCCTCACCAGGGCGCCCGCTTTCATGAACTGTTTGACGATGTCTACATCGTTCAGTCCCCCCGAGAGGATGGGGTCGGCTACGGGCTCGCCTTCGTTTATGAGGAGGGCCGAGTCGTCAGCTATCATCAGCCGTCCTGCTCGGATGTCGCCGATGCGGTGCTCGAGACAGCGGGTGTGAGCCGGGACGCCGAGGGCTATTGCCCGATCCAGGACCTCGATCAGCTCGAAGCGATCATGCGTGGCGTCTATGAAGCCGCGAATGGCCAGCTGCGCGTGGACGGGGTGTACCGTCGGGTGGCGGAGTAAGTTTCCCGCTCCGGGACGGAGGTTCAGCGTCTGCGCGCCAGCACGTCCGCGACAGCCTTCGTGACTTCATGGGAATAGGCGTGGTGCAGATTATGTCCCGCCTTGGGAAAGAGCCGCATCTCGCCATGGGGCAGCGTTTTCGCCACAGGTTCGGCGTGCCGACTGGTGCGGACCACCGTGTCCTTCGGCCCCGCCAGAATCATCACGGGCTGGGTGATCTCGCCATAACGCGTTTCCTGATTGGCCAGATGCGCGTTGACCTGCGCCATGTCCTGCGCATTGGCCTTCCATACAGACGGCTTGAACAAGCGGTCCAGTCGCGCCGTTTCGATATAGCCCGTCGGGACCGGCTCGGGATGAAAGGCGCTTGCCACGCCCTTGTGCAGTTCCCGCGGGCCGATCAGGGGCGCGATCACATGGCTGATCAGCGGGCCGATGACGGGCCAGCCTGTCATCTTGTTATAGCTCGCCGCCTCGCCCACCCAGGCGCGGGCGGCGGGACTGATCAGCACGCCGCCGCTGACATGATCGGGGCGATCCATCAGAAGCCGGAGCGCGATCGCCGCCCCCCAGGAATGCCCCAGAACGACCACGCGAGGCACGCCAAGCGCGGTCAGGAAATGCGCGATCAGCTCGGCTTCCCGTTGGGGCGACCAGGGGCCTGAGGGGCGTTCGCTCCACCCCAGACCAGGGCGGTCAAGCCAGATCACCCGATAGGCTTCCAGCGCGTTCGAGAGCGCCATATAGGGTTCATACAGCGAGGTGGAAGCGCCGTGCAGGACCAGAAGCGTTGGCGCGGCCTCGGGGCCTGTCATGAGATGATGAAGTCTGACGCCGCCCAGTTCGATGAAATCGCCTGTCATGCGTCAGCCCCCACTCCGCGCCTAGAGCGCGCGTCCCGCGAGCTCACGTTCGAGCCGGGCGAGGGCGGGCCCGGCCGCCGGATGCAGGGGGTAGAGCAATACTGCTTCGCGATAGGCCTCCATCGCCGCCTCACGCGCCTGCGCCTGTTCCAGCGCCCGGCCCAGAAGCGCCCAGGCGTCAAACCGGCGCTCATCGAGGGTCACGGCCTGGTTGAGCGCTTCCAGTGCGAACTCCCAGTCAGACGCCTGCACGGCCAGCTCTGCGGAGACCACCCAGCCTTCGGCATAATCGGGTTCCAGCGCGCGCAGATGGTCATAGCTGCGCCAGGCAGTGTCGATGTCGCCGCGCTCGCGCGCCTCGGCGCCCCGCTGAAGCAAAAGGTCAGCGGTTGCCCCGGCCTGCTGCCGCCACAAGGAGCGAACCTCGTCCGCAACGGCGGCGGCGCGCTCCTCATCGGTGAGACTGGCCAGGGTTTGCAGGCGGTCATCGAGATGCTCGGAGACGGAGCGATGTTCGCGCGGCTCCGCCACATCCAGAGTCGGACTCAGATCGAGCGGCGTCGCCTGAAAGGCGGCCAGGAGGCAGAGCACCATCATGGAAGGAAGGATAAGCCAGACGCTGATCCGGGCAAGCTCAGTCTGTAGTCTGGCGCTGCCTGAATCGGGGATGCAGCGGCATGGCGATCAGACCCGACAGAAACCCCTTGAGGAAAACTTGCAAGACTGGCGGCCAGTTCAGGTTCAGGGCCGGTAACGCCACGCTCAACACCATGAAGGCGGTGATGAACGCTGCAAAATAAAGCGCATGTTTCTTCAGGTTGAACATGAAGCAGACTCCCACGGGCCAGTATCATCGCCTGTGTGGGGAAGATGTGCAACCCTTGCGCTTAGAGCGCGATCCCATGATCGCGAAGGGCCTGAACCGCGCCTTCTGCGCCGCGGAAGACATGCCCCTTGAAGCCTGCTTCGATCCCGGCGCGGATATTGTCCTCGCGGTCATCGATGAACAGCACGTCCTCGGGCGCGTGGCCGATCCGCTCGATGGTCAGCTGATAGAGGCGGGGATCGGGTTTGACCATTTTTTCCGCGCCGGAGACCACCACCGCATCGAACGCGGCGATCTTGGGATAGGTCTGCTCGATATGAGACCATTTCTCGGCCGGAAGATTGGTCAGGGCGTATTGCGCCACGCCCAGGGCGCTCAGGCGGTCAACCACCGCTTCCATGCCCGTGATCCAGCCATCGAACATGTCCGGCCAGCGCGTGTCCCAGGCCGTGATGAGGTCGGCCTTGTCGGGATGGGCGTCAATCAGGGGCTTGCGGTTCTCGGCCATGGGCACGCCGCGGTCATGCTCGGTGTGCCATGCCATAGTACAAACACCGCCGAGGAATTGCTCCACGGCGGCGTCGTCAGATAACAGGGATCTGTAGACCCGGCGCGGGTCCCAGTCGACCAGGGTATGACCCAGGTCCCAGAGAACCGCGCGCGACACGGCTGTCTAGCCGGCGCGGGCTTTGAAGCGCGGGTCGGTTTTGTTGATCACGTAGACCTTGCCGCGGCGGCGCACGACCTGACAGTCGCGGTGGCGGTTCTTCAAGGACTTCAGGGAGCTGCGCACTTTCATGGTCGTCGCCCTAGCTAAATGCGGGTGGAGGACATTACGGCCCCCGGAAAATTCAAGAGGGCGCGATTTACTCAACCCTCAGCGCAGAGTCAACGCTTCTGGCGCCTCGCAAGTGTGTGCGAGCAGCGTTATCATCTGCTACGGAGAGGGGCGCAAAGGCGAGTTCAGGAACATCATGATGGTACGCACACTGTTCAAAAGCGCGGCTCTGGCCGTGGCTGTGCTGGTTTCAGCCGCCGCGGGCGCGCAGGAGACCAGCTTCGAGGACTGGGCCAGCGGCTTCCGGGACCGCCTCGCCGAACATGGCGCCGAGCCTGCGACCATTGCTCTGATGATGGACGGGCTGGAGCCTGATTCCCGCATCATCGATCGCGACCGCTCCCAGCCTGAATTCGTACGTCCGGTCTGGCAGTATCTTGAGGGCGCCGCCTCTGACGCGCGCACCCAGAACGGCCTGTCCGCCCAGGCGACTCATGGCGAGGCGCTGGAAACGGTCGAATCCCAGTTCGGCGTGGACGCCGATATCCTGACCGCGATCTGGGGGCTCGAGAGCGCCTATGGCGTCATTCAGGGCGATTTCGACATTGTCCGCTCGCTGGCGACTCTCGCCTGGGAAGGTCGCCGCCGTCAGTTCGCCGAAAACCAGCTCTTCGCGGTCGCCGACATGATCGAGCGCGGCTATGCCGACCGGGACCAGCTCAAGGGCAGCTGGGCGGGCGCCATGGGCCAGACCCAGTTCATACCGACC
>NZ_DJIQ01000025.1:0-9097 GCF_002433705.1 Oceanicaulis sp. UBA6590 | reverse complement strand
GACCCAGTTCATACCGACCACCTATATGGAGCGGGCCGTCGATATTCATGGTGACGGGCATCGCGACATCTGGACGACCGAAGCCGATGCGCTGGGGTCTGCGGCGAACCTTCTGGCGCGGGCGGGCTGGCAGACCGGGGCGCCCGTCGTCACCGAAGTCGCTCTGCCGGAGGGTTTTGACTTTGCGGGCTGGGAAGAGCGCGACCGCCGCGCCGTCTCCGCCTGGGCCATGGATGGCGTGCGGCCGGTGAGCGGGGAATGGAGCCCGGATGATCTCTATCGCCCCGCCCGCATCCTGCTGCCTGCGGGCGCGTCAGGTCCGGCCTTCATGGCCTTCACCAATTTCGACGTCATCATGCGCTATAACAATTCCACCGCCTACGCGCTGGGGGTCAGCTATCTCGCCAAGCGCCTGTCGGGTCTCGACGCCCTGCCGGGGGACTGGCCGCAAGACAATCCCCCGATCACCCGGTCCCAGGCGCGCGAACTGCAGCAGACCCTGACCGATCTCGGTCATGACACGCGGGGCGTGGACGGCATTTTCGGGGCCAATAGCCGCGCGGCGCTCAAATCCTTCCAGGCCGCCAACGGGCTCACGCCGGATGGCTATGCCGGGCGTCTCGCCTATGAGGCGGTGATGGCTCGGGCGCAGTAAGCCGCGCTCAGGCGGGCGGCGTGTCCTCGACATTGGGGACCAGCGCCGCCGTCGTCTCCCGCACCCGCGGATGCAGCAGCGCCAGCGCGCAGCCGATCACGGCGAGGCTGGCGTTGAGCTCGAAGGGCGCGGCCGGCGCCACGCTCTGATAGAGCCACAGCCCGGTGATGGGCGCGATCATGAAGCCCACGCCCGCCGTGGCGGTGGTCAGACCCGCCGCCCGGCCCTGTTCCTCGGGCTCGACCGCCAGCGAGGCGCCCGCAGTGAAGCCCGAGCGCGCGAGCCCGAAGCCGAAACTGTTGAACATGTAGCCGATCACGATGACCACATAATTGGGCGCGAAGATCATCGTGGCGTTGCCCAGAACCACCATCACAGCGCCGATGATCATGAGGACGCGAGGCGAGGTGTTCAGCACGGGGATCACGACAAGCTGGGCGAAGATCAGCCCCGCCGCGCCCATGGTCAGCGCGATGGAGCCCAGTTGCAGACCGCCCGCCGCGTCCATGCCCAGACGGTCCATGATGTAAAAGCTGAGTGATTGCAGGCTCGCCGCCTGGGCCATCCACATCGCGCAGCCATAGATCATGAAAGCGGTGAGACGCGGATCTCCGGCGAATCTGAATTGCACCAGAGGATTGATCGGGCGGCCCTTTTTCTGGGGCGGGGTCTGTTCAGGCAGGAACAGGCGCACGCAGACCGCCGCAATGCCCACCATGATGGCGACCAGCACCATGAAGGTGGAAATGCCGATCCGATGGGAGAAGAACCCCGCCAGCGCCGGGCCGATCACCGTGCCCAGCCCGAACGCTGCCGTCAGGCTCGACAGCGCGCGGGTGCGCTGGGACGGCTCGGTGCGGTCCGCCACATAGGCCTGGGCGGAGGGGTTGGTGGCCGAGCCCAGCCCGCCAAAGATCGAGCGCGCCAGCGCCATGGCGATGATCGCGGCCATGGGCGGCAGGAGGCCCACCTGACCGGCCCAGGCGCCTGCGGCGAAGACCAGGCAGGAGCCTGCAAAGGCCGACAATCCGAACACGATCAGCGGGCGGCGGCCATGCCGGTCCGACAGGGCGCCCCAGACCGGGCTCATGATCAGGAAGAGGAGGGCGGAAAGCGTGTAGATCGCCCCGACGAAGATCTCGTCCACCTCTAGCTCTCGCGCCAGCGGCGGCAGGATCGCGAACAGCATGGAATTGCCGATGGAGGTCGCGATCAGGCACAGGAACAGCAGCCGGAAGGCGCGCCTGCGCACATCAGGGCTCGATGGATTGGCGGGATCATAGGGCGGGTTCATAGGCTTACAGACATAGGCCCGCCCGTGAGCGGCGTCCATGCCTATGAGAGCAGGGCGGCTATGCGTGGGGCTCGTACGGCTGGCGTGAGGTTATTCGTTTCAGTCCGAAACTGCGTCGCTAAATGGGCTGGTGTTCCCTATGATGTGTTCAACGCTGGTAGTTCCGGCCCTGAAGGTGCGGAATGCGGGTGAATGAGACATGAAAAAATATTCGATCGCACACAAGGTATTTGGTGTTTCTGTTGCTGCAATAATGGTGGCTAGTGCTATGAACGCATACTTCAATTACTTCTCGTTCGGCGGCTATGCCAATCATGTGGCCGTCGGTGTGCTTGTTGCAGGTTTTTCTTTGTCGATGTGGGTCGCGGCTATCCCATTGCGCGATTGGTTCAATTTTGAAAGACATTAAGAGATGGTGCGTCGCAAACAGCTGTGCAGGTCAGGGGCTGACAGGGCCTATCTCATTCATGTCATGGCGGTGGAGTCTATAAGGGTTGTTTGACCCTCATTTGATGCGGAAGCGTTGAAATGACTAAATACCTCAAAGAATTTACTTTAGTGAGCGGCCTGTTCGCGTTTGGCTGGGTTTCGTTTGCGATATTTTACATAATGGGATTAAATTACGTGCTATATGGGATTAGCACTTTATTTGCTCACTTTGTTGCCATGATTTTATTTACGATAGGAATTGGATTGATGCGCCCTGTTGATATTAAAGATTGAGATTCCTCGCGTTGTTTTTTTGTGACTAAATCGATGCACACAGATACGCTCCGCCCCAACCCCAGAGTCTTTCCCAGCTCCTAACGCGTCGCAAACCGGGCCTTAAGCATCAGCGCGTATAACCGTCCCGAAATCGGACGCTGAAGGCGACAGAGCGGCAGGAGCCGCCGGGTCTTCGGATGTCGCCTAGAACGGGTGGTGGGAATGTTTCAGATTATCGGGATTGTTGTCCTGTTCGGCATGGTGTTCGGCGGCTTCACGCTCGCCGGGGGGCACTTCGACATCATTGTCGCGGCCTTGCCGTTCGAACTCATGATGATCGGCGGCGCCGCGATCGGCGCCTTCCTGATCAGTAACTCGCTGGGCACGATCACCAAGACGGCCGGCGACTTCGCCAAGCTGATCTCGGGGCCCAAATGGGGCAAGCAGGATTACATGGACCTGCTGACCCTCCTGTTCCAGCTGACCAAGACGATGAAGACCAAGGGCGTGATCGCGCTGGAATCTCATATCGAGAACCCGCACGACAGTTCGATCTTCTCCGCCTATCCGAAGATCATGAAGGACCATTTCGCCATCGACTTCATCTGCGACACGCTGCGGATGATGACGATGAACCTCGAGGACCCGCATCAGGTCGAGGACGCGATGGAAAAGCAGATCGAGAAGCACCATCACGAGGCCGCCACGCCCGCGCATGCCCTGCAGAGCATGGCCGACGCCCTGCCCGCGCTGGGGATCGTGGCCGCGGTGCTGGGGATCATCAAGACCATGGGCGCGATCGACTCGCCGCCGACCGTGCTCGGCGCCAAGATCGGCTCGGCTCTGGTGGGGACCTTCCTCGGCGTGTTCCTGGCCTATGGCCTGGTGGGCCCGTTCGCGGCGCGCCTGAACGAGATCTACGAAGAAGAGGGCGCCTTCTACAAGATCATCCAGGCTGTGCTCGTGGCGCACCTGCATGGCAACGCCGCCCAGATCTCCGTCGAGATCGGCCGCGGCAATGTGCCGAGCAGCTTCCAGCCGAGCTTCGCCGAGCTTGAAGAGGCCAGCTCCAACGCGCCGACGATCTAATCGCTCGCGCAGCGCATTTGACATTTCCCCTTGCGCCCGCCCTGGTCTTTGGCCAAGGCGGGCGCTGTCATGTCTGAACATCCTGATCCTTACGCCCTGAAGCGCCCCCATGCCCGGATTGACTGGACCGCAACCGGCCCGGTCGCTCTGGATGCGGGCGATGTCTATTTCTCCGCCGAGGATGGCCTGGCGGAAACCCGCTCGGTCTTTCTCAAGGCTGCCAACTTCCCTGAGCGCTTCGCCAGGGGCCGCCCGACCGTGGTGGCCGAGCTGGGCTTTGGCACCGGGCTGAACTTTCTGGCGCTGTGGGATCTGTTCCTCAAGACCGCGCCGTCTGATGCGCAGCTTCATTTCGTCAGCATTGAAGGCTTCCCGCTCCGGCAAGCGGATGCGGAACGGGCGCTGTCGGCTTTCCCCGAGCTTGCGGCTTTGAGCGCGCAACTGACAGAGGTGTGGCCGAGCCCTCACAAAGGTCCGCACCGGCGTGTTTTCGAGGGCGGACGGGTCATGCTGACCGTCTTTCATGATCTGGCAGAGAGCGCGCTGCCGAACATGGATTTCAAGGCGGACGCCTGGTTCCTTGATGGTTTCGCCCCCGCCAGGAACCCCGACATGTGGGACACGAATGTCTTCACGGAGCTGGCGCGCTTGAGCGCGCCCGGCGCTCCGGCGGTCACCTTCACGGTGGCGGGCGCGGTTAGGCGCGGTCTCGCAGCGGCGGGCTTCAAGGTCGAGAAGAAGCCCGGCTTCGGGCGCAAGCGCGAACGGCTTGAGGCGATCTATGAAGGAGCGCCGGCCGAGGAGTCGCCAACGCCCTTTCCGTCAGCGCAACCGCTTGAGGGCCCCATCGCGATCATCGGCGGCGGCATCGCCGCGGCCAGCCTTGTTCACGCCTTCGCCCTGAGGGGACGCAGCGTCGATGTCTTCGCCGAGGGCGGCTGGGCTTCAGGCGCGTCCGGTGCGCCGCGTGGTCTTCTGACGCCACGGCTGGAGCTGGGGGATCGACCCCATAACCGCGCCTTGCTGGCGGCGTTTGACTATGCCCGCACGCTCTATCGCGATCTGGATGGCTTTGAACCCACCGGGGTTGCGCGTCTCGCTCCTGACGCCAAAGGCGCCGAGCGTCTGTTTTCCCTGGCGCAGGCGCTTGATGACGGCTTTGAGTTTCTGTCGCCTTCCGACGCGGCGCGGCGTTGCGGCCTCGGCGGTGAGGCGGGGGCGCTGTGGATGGCGAGCGCCGGGCAGATCCGGCCCGAGCGGCTGGTCCCGGCGCTGGCGCGCAATGCGACCGCACACGATGTCCGCGTGGAGCTTCTGGCGCGGAGAGACGATGGCTGGCGTCTTCAGGCCGGAACCGGCGAGCGCTTTGGCCCTTATGCCGGGGTGATCTTCGCAGGCGGATGGGCCCAGCATGCCCTTCTGTCCGGGCGGGGGCTGACCCTCGAACCCACCGCGGGACAGGTGGGGCTGTTCGAGAGCGGTTTTGATCTGCGGGCGCCAGCCGCCTGGGGCGGATACGCCGCGCGTCTGGACGGGCGGCTGATGATCGGGGCGACCCATGAAAAGGGCGCCGATGCCGGCCTGCTGGAGGATGCGGAAATCGCCCTCCGGCAGCTGGCCCGTACGGCGCCGGGCGGACCGGTTGAGCTTGATCGCCTGCAAGAGGGCTGGGCTGGCGTGCGAGCGGCGGTAGCGGATCGGTTGCCGATGACAGGGCCCTTGCCGGCCGAGGGGTATGAAGAACTCTGGCGGGGTCACGCCAAGGGTGGACCGATGCCGGCCCGGGACGACCTTGAGCCGTCCTCGCTGTTTGTCCTAGGCGGTTTCGGGGCGCGCGGCTTCGCACACGCGCCGCTCCTCGCCGAATCCCTCGTCAGCGCGCTCTGCAATGAACCATCCCCGATCGAGCGGGCCGGTCTGGCAAGTCTTCACCCCGCGCGACTGCTCTGGCGCAGCCTCAGGCGCAGCTGATCGTTCGAGACTCACCCGCAGGAGCGGGCAACCCCGGGAGAGGCAGTCAGAGCTCGACGCCAGTCTCACCCACCCCGGACCGCCAAGATCCAGGGCCAGAGGGCCTGTCTGCAACCGGACAGCGGCATGGGGTGTTCCGGCTGTCGATCCAGGAGAGGTCGTCAACAGCAGCCCCGCAGCAGCGGAGCCGAGGGCCAGAGCCAGAGCCTGATCATAAACTGACATGTCGCATCTTCCTTGGCGGGGTTTCCCTTGAGATGCGCGAAGATCCCGAATCGGATGCGGCGCCCTTCTTGCTCGTTTCAGTTCGAAGTCTTTCTGACTGGAGCAAAACGGCACGATGAGCGCACATCTCGATCTGCACAGGCTGAACGCCATAGCCTCGGACGTGGTCTGGCAGGGGCCGGATCGCCGCAATGGCGCCCGTCATATCTGGTTCCTGAACGCCGCTTTCGATCGCATTTCGGCTGATGTCGCGCTCAAGAGAATTGCGGAACGCCCGGCCAAGAAGCCCTTCGCCTTCGTCGTGACGCCCAATGTGGACCATCTTGTCCGCCTCCAGGGAGAATCGGTGCTCGCGCGGCTTTACGCCCAGGCCTGGCTGACCGTGTGTGACAGCCGGGTGCTTGAACTGATCGCCGAGCTCTCCGGCGAGGATGTGGATGTGACGACAGGCTCGGACCTCACTCAGGCCCTGTTCGATGAGGTCATCGATCCCCGGGAGCCAGTGGTGGTGATTGGCGGCGATCAGGGCGTGATCGACGGCCTCAGGGCGCGCTATGGGCTCACTGATATCCGCTGGCACCAGCCGCCCATGGGGCTGAAGTCCAATCCTGACGCCATTGCCGAGTGCGCGGCTTTTGTCGCCGCCAATCCCGCCCGTTTCAGCTTTCTGTGCGTGGGATCGCCGCAACAGGAGCTCGTGGCCGAGGCCTGTCTTGAACGGGGCGACTGTCTCGGGGTCGGCCTGTGCGTGGGCGCCTCGCTCGATTTTCTGTCTGGCAAGGCGCGGCGGGCGCCGAAATGGATGCAGAATCTGCGCCTGGAGTGGATGTTCCGCCTGATCGAGGAGCCGCGCCGGATGTGGAAACGCTATCTGGTTGATGGTCTGAAGGTCATGGCTCTGTGGTGGCGTTGGCGGCGGGCGCGGACGCGGCTCCATGATCTGGAACAGGATCTGCTGGGTCGGGGCTGAGAGCGGACCGGCCTGACTCACGCCCTGATGCACGAAAGCCGCGCGAAAGCGCGGCTTTTTCGTATCCCGACGGCAAAGTCTGTCACGGGCCTGTCTGTGAAGGAGATGGGGTAGGGAATGGTGGGCGCGACAAGATTCGAACTTGTGACCCCTACGATGTCAACGTAGTGCTCTGACCAACTGAGCTACGCGCCCGCTATGGCGTGCCATAGGCCCCCTGCCGCCCGGGGGCCGCGAGGGAGGACGCGTAATAAGTCGGAGGGCTCGTGCGTGTCAATCGCCCTGACTGCCGCTTGTGCGAAGTTTTGCAGCTCGGACCGGGGCTTCGGTCAGGGCGCGTCCGGTCCGCATCGTCGATTATTGCAAAAAAGCAACATTGGTGGCGAAAGCCGCCCTGCAATGTGTCAAATCTGTGATCTCGGTCTTTGAGGCGGCGGTTTCCTGATCTATCAAACTCACAAGCGCATAATAAAATTTGCGCGCAACCTCCACACATAGAGGTGGAGTTCCAATCCGAAGGGGAACGATCGTGAGCATTACTACCAAAGAGCGCCTGTTGCGCTCGACCGTTCTGGCGGGCGTTGCGGCGCTGACCATGGGCGGCGCACCGGTTTTCGCGCAGGAAACTGACGAACCGGAACAAACCGCTGAAGAATCGCCGGCCGCCGAAGACACCATCGTGGTGACGGGTTCGCGGATTGCGCGTACGGGCTTTGACACCACCCAGCCCTCCGAGATCATCGGTTCTCAGGAAATCGAACTGCGCGGCTACACCAACGCTGCCGACGCGGTCCTGGACATCCCGGGCGTCTTCGGCAACACGCCGATCGGCAACCAGGGCTCTTCGGGTGTTGGCCAGAACCTGCCGAACCTGTTCGGCCTGGGCACCAACCGTACCCTGACCCTGATCGACGGCCGTCGTTTCGTGTCCTCGAACTCGCCGGTTGGCGGTTCGGGCAACCCGGGCTCCCAGGTTGACCTGAACAACATCCCGGTCGCCATGATCGAGCGCGTGGAAGTCGTGAAAGTGGGCGGCGCCGCCGTTTACGGTTCCGACGCCGTCGCGGGTGTTGTGAACTACATCCTGCGTGACGACTACGAAGGCTTTGAAATCGGCGCTGACTACTCTCAGTGGACCGAAGACAACATTGCTGACGAGTACTCGATCCGCGCTCTGATGGGCGGCAACTTCGACAACGGTCGCGGCAACATCGTGGCCTCGATCGAATTCAACGAAACCAGCCCGGTTCTGGAAAGCGCCGTTGATGACCTGGCCGAAGGCTGGTCGCGCTTCACCCCGACCGCCGCCAACCGCGTCGTGAACCCGGACACCGGCACGGCGCCGGGCTCCCAGACCCGTGTTGTTCCGGCTGCGACCGCCGGCATCCTGTCGTTCTCCGGCCTGCTTACCCCGGGTTCTGCAGCGATCACCAACGTTGGTGTTGGCCGTTTCCCGGATGGTAACTTCTATCAGTTCGATCCGGCGGGTTCGGGTAACCTGGTGGCGTATGATCCCGGTCTCCCGACGGGCAACCTGGTCTGGGCGTCCGGTGGTGACGGCCTGCGTCTGGAAGGCATCACGCCGCTGCGTTCGCCGTTCCGCCGCATGAACTTCTCCACGTTCGTTGACTATCAGATCAACGATTACGTGAACTTCTCCATGAACGTGTTCGCCAACCAGTTCGAAGCGACTGAGCCGGTGAACCAGCCGTTCTATGCGTCCGGTCTGTTCGGCGCGACCAGTGATTCGCTGTTCTTCCCGGTCGACTACGCATATCTGAACCAGAGTGTTCGTGACACCCTTGTCGCCAACGGCCTGAGTGGGTTCTACCTGCAGAAGGGCTTCACCGACCTTGGCGCCAAGGACATCTTCAACGAAACCACCGTCATGAGCTACAACTTCGCTCTGGACGGCATGTTCTCCGTGCTGGAACGCGACGTGAGCTGGGAACTGGCTTACCAGACCGGTTCGTCCTCGATCGTGTCCCAGACCGGTGACCTGTCTGAAGATCGTTTCTTCGCGTCTCTGGATGTTGGCATCAACCCGGCCACCGGCCAGATCGACTGCCGCTTCAACTATGACCCGACCTATGACGCTCCGCTCGCGGGCGGCTTCGGCGCCATCGACGACGTCGGCGCTCTGGGCGAAGAGTGCGTGCCTTACAACCCGTTTGAAGGCGCCACCCAG
>NZ_DJIQ01000029.1:0-20173 GCF_002433705.1 Oceanicaulis sp. UBA6590 | reverse complement strand
GATCTGACCGGCATCGAGCTGAACTATCAGCAGGCGCTGACCATGCTGCCCGGTCTGCTCCAGCACACCATCGTGGGCGCCAACTACACCTATGTGGACTCCGAGGCGACCCTGTCTGATGGCCGTGAGATCACCTTGCCGCTGCAGTCCCAGAACGTGGCGAACCTGATCCTGGGCTATGACGATGGCCGTCTGGATCTTCGCGCTGCGGTCTCCTACCGCGACGCCTATATCGATGAACTGGGCGACAGCGCAGCCGAGGATCGCATCATTCTCGAGCACACTCAGTTCGACTTCTCGGCCAAGTATGACCTGACCGAGAATTTCCGCCTCTACTTTGACTACAAGAACGCCTTCGACGAGCCGTTCCGCGCCGCCTTCCGCGATGCCGGTCGGGAGCTGAGCTCGCAATACGAAGAGTATGGCTGGCAGGCCCAGTTCGGCTTCCGCTACACCTTCGGCGGCTAGGTCAAAGATCAGGACTGTGAGAACCCCCGGGGCCAGGCTCCGGGGGTTTTTAGTGTCTGGCGTCCCGGTGAGGACTGGGGTGCGGCGCGGGCCTCTTTCGCCGTCTTCTATAATCCCAACTATTTCAAGGGCATGAGCCTCGCTCTGGCGTGCGTGGTGAAGGCGTGCTCGAAGGAAATCCGCATTTTTCGATAAAAGTGGTTTATAAAATAAACTAGTTTGTGTACATGGGGCGGGAAAGGAGATTTCAATGACCACTTCCTCCCCAGAACGGCTTCATGCGCTGGACGCCTTGCGCGCCAGCGCCCTCTTGCTCGGGGTCGTGTTGCACGCGACCTTGTCCTTCTTCCCCACGACGGGGGTCTGGCTGATCGCCGATACGGACCGCTCCTCGCTGATGTCGGGCCTGTTCTTCGTGATCCATGCCTTCCGCATGCCCCTGTTCTTCCTGCTGGCGGGCTTCTTCGGCCGCATGATGTATCGGCGCATGGGCGCTGGCCGGTTCGCTCTGAGCCGTCTCAAGCGCATCGGGCTTCCATTTGTAAGCCTCTGGCCGATCATGTTCGTGGCCTTCATCGCCCTGTTCATCTGGGGCATGACGGCCATGTACGGCCCGCTGCCCGAAGGCGAGGCGCCGCCACTGAACTGGCGCACCCTGCCGCTGAGCCATTTGTGGTTTCTGTATGTGCTGCTGCTGATCTATCCGGCGGCGATCCTGACGGCTCTGGCGGCCAGGATCATTCCGGGCGCCGACGCGCTGGGGCGCGCCGTCGACAAGCTGATCGCCATGCTGGCCGGTACGCCGTTCCTGCTGGTTGCGCCGGCGGCTCTCGTTGCTGCCCTGGTGTTTTCAGACAGCTCCGGCCCGATCTGGTTCGGCGTGCGTTCACCCGATATGGGATTGTTGCCGAATACGCCTGCGCTGGTGACCTTCCCGTTCGCGTTCTGGATGGGGTGGATGATGCAGCGTCAGATGCACGTGCTCGACCAGCTCAAAGGTGTCTGGTTCATCAATCTGGGCCTGGCTGCGCTGGCGACGGCCGGGTGTTTTGTTTTGGTCGGATTCAGTCCGGACTTGATGATGGCGCTGACTGAAATGAAAAAAGCCCTGTTCGGTCTGGCCCTGGGGGTCGCCATGTGGGGCTTCATCTTTGGCTTTATCGGTCTGTTTCAGGCCCTCATGAACCATCATAGCCCTGTCTGGCGCTATCTGGCCGACTCCTCGTACTGGGTGTATCTCGTTCACCTGCCTTTGGTGGTCACGCTCCAGATCTGGATGTTTGACTGGGTGCTGCCAGCGGAGGTGAAACTGGTTCTGATCCTGCTGATCGCAATGCCGATCCTGTTGGTCAGCTATCATTTGCTGGTTCGTGGGACCTTCATTGGATGGATCCTGAACGGACGCACCAAGCCGGTCTTCCGGCGTAAATGAGCATAACGGTGGAGCCGCATGACAACCGAAACCGGTTTGGGTGATGACCTGACTTTTATCCGGTCGCTCTTGAAAGAGCGTCCCGTGCAGCTCCGCACCACCGGCCAGCTCTATGGGCTGGCCGGTCTGTGCTACGGGCTTTATGCGCTGGCGTGCGGTTTCGCATTGCTGGGCTGGTCGCCCTTGGGCGATGCCACCTTCTGGATCGGCACGCTGGCGTCCAATGGCGTGTTCTGTGTCGGCGTGATCGTCCTGTCCGTGCGCGCCAAAACCCCTGAAGGCGTCGCCAACCGCGCGCTGACGGGCGGTTTCGCCGGTGTGGGGATCGCCAATGCGGTGGCGGCCCTTGGCTTTTTCCTGGCTCAGCGCACAGGATTGGGAGCAGAGGTCTGGATTCTCTTTCCCATGGTGGTCGCGGCGTTTCAGGGCGCGTGCTGGTTTCTGGCCGCTCTGGTCACACGCCGTCTTTGGACCGCGGTGATCGCTGCCGGCTGGTATCTCAGCGTGCTGGTTCTGGCCCTGCTGATCAGCATGGTCTGGGCCTATATGCTGGTTCTGGGGGCGGTGCTGCTTCTGCTGATGGCGCTTCCTGGCTGGATCCTGATCCGCTCGGCGTCCAACCCTTAATCTGATCGCTTATGAGTTCGTTTGATATCGATAAGCTTGATGATGTGATCCACAGCCGCTTGCGGCTGGGGATCATGACCTTGCTGGCTGATTCAGAAGCAGAAACCTTCAACGCGCTTAAAGAGGCGCTCAAAGCCACCCAGGGCAATCTCTCCATCCAGCTCAGAAAGCTGGAGGAGGCGGGCTATGTCTCGATCGACAAGCAGATCGTCTCACGCAAGACGCTGACCACAGCGCGCTTGACGCCAGAAGGCCGCAAGGCGTTCGATGCCTATCTGGAAGCGCTATATTCCATGGTGGGCCGGAAACCCGATTGAATTGCAAAGTCTTGCGTCCGCCCTCTTGAAGCGCCGCGCTAAATTGGTTGCTTAAAGAAACTAAATGGGTCAGTCTCGCCGCATGACCCGAACCTCCCTCTCCCGTTATCCGTGTCCGGTCGCCCGAGCCGTCGATGTGATCGGCGACCCTTGGAGCTTGCTGGTTCTGCGGGACGCCATCGCGGGCGTGCGCCGGTTCTCGGACTTCAAGACCCGCCTTGGCGTGTCGGCGAAAATCCTGACGGATCGTCTGACCACGCTTGTGGAGCAGGGCGTGCTGGTGCGTCAGGTGACAGCGCCGGGCAAGCAGCGCTTTGAGTATGAGCTGACCGATAAGGGCCGGGAGCTGGCCCCGGCATTGATCGCCCTCATGCAATGGGGCGAGCGCTGGACCTTCGAGCCGGGGCGCTCGCCAGTGCGCCTCAGCGTGCGCGAGACCGGTGAAGCGCTGGCGCCGGTGCGTCTTGAGACGGCGTCGGGTCGTGAGGTCGAGGTGTCAGACCTTGAGATGAGCGCTACCGACGCCGCGCCTGAGATCACCCGACAATCCTACGCCGCGCTCAAGGCGCGGGCGAACCGCAACAAGGACGCGCAATCATGATCGAGCCCGATTTCATCACCGATCTGGGCAGCCCGAACGCCTATCTGGTCCACAAGGTCCTGCCGCAGATCGAGAGTCGCACAGGGGCGCGGTTTCGCTATCGCCCCTGCCTTCTGGGCGGAATCTTCAAGGAGACGGGCAATCAGTCGCCCTTCTTCGCCTTCGCCGACATCAAGCACAAGCTTGATTACGAGATGCTGGAAGTCCGCCGCTATGTGGCCGCGCACGATCTGACCGCCTTCAAGTTCAATTCCCACTTTCCGATGAACACCCTGACCCTGATGCGCATGGCGGCGTCGGTGGAGCTCGATGCGCCCGATCAGCTGCGCGCCTTCTTTGACGCCGGGTTCGTCGGCATGTGGGAACTGGATCGTGATTTCACGCAGGACGAGGTCATCAGGGCGCATTTCTCGGACGCTGGCTTTGACGCGGACAGGCTGCTTGCCCGGACTTCAGACACCGAGGTGAAGGCGCATCTCATCGCCAACACCCAGGACGCGGTCGGGCGGGGCGTTTTCGGCATGCCCACCATCTTCGTGGGCGAGGAAATGTTCTACGGCAAGGAACGGCTCGCCCAGATCGAGGCCCAGATTTTACGACAGTTGTCGTGAACATGGCTCCGCCCGGTCTCTGTGCTTGAGCACGGGATGACCGGCTGAGACATTCCGGCGCCTTCCCAGTCACGCTTGTCTGGCCTATAGCGCGATCATGTTTCGTGCGTCCCATCCGGTCCTGATCCGTCTCGCTGCGGTCCTCATCGCCCTTCAGGCGCTTTGGTCTCCGGCTGCGACCACGGCCTATGCCGCCGGGTTTGACGCTGCGAAATACATGTGCGGTCAGGTCGTGCGCGATGCGGAAGCCCGCGCGGCCATTGCCGAACTCGCGGCCTTGACGGGGCTGGAAGACCCGCAACCTGCCCCTGATCATGAGGCTTCTGATTGCGTCGCCTGCATGCTGGGCCAGGCGGTTGCTCTGGCGGACGACGTTCAGGCTCTGACACTCGTTCCGCCTGTTTCGGCCGACCCGCGCCCCTTGCGGATCGATCGGGCGAGCCCGCGCCAGCCTGCAGGTCCGCCCGTCGGGCTTCGCGCACCACCCCTCACGAACTGATCTCCCTTTGCGTCGCGCTTTGTGAAGCGCGTGTTGGCGCTCGGCCCCGCCGGGCGCGTGATCTGTTCTGAGAAACAAGACTCCATGACCAAAATTCTGTTCGCCGGCGTGTCTGCGCTGGCCCTGACCTCTGCCGCTTTCGCCAATGAGGCTGCTCCCGCTCCGCAATCGCGCTGGGTGGACGTGATCACCGTGACCGGTCAGTCCCCGGTCTCACTCGATCAGGACACGGTGCTGATTGATCTGGCGCCCGCGACGGCCCCGGACGCCGCCGGTCTCGCCGCCCGCCTTCCCGGTGCTGCGCTCATCGATAATGGCGCGCTGTCGGGCCAGGTGCAGTATCGCGGCCTTTATGGCTCTCGCGTCGCGGTGCGGCTGGACGGGCAGGCCTTCCATTCGGGCGGCCCCAATCTGATGGACCCGCCGCTCCACTACGCGCCCGCGCCCATGCTGGAACGCCTTGAAGTCACACGGGGCCCGTCCCCTGTCAGCCAGGGCCCATCCCTGAGCGCGGGCGTGAATGCGGTGTTCAAGCATCTCGGTTACGCGCAGGGCGAGACGCCGGAGCTTCATGCCGACCTCACCGCCATCGTGCGCAGCGTGGATGAAAGCACGGCTGTGGGCGGCGTAGCGGGTCTCGCCACGGCGCGGCAGCGGTTTGAAGTGCTGGCCTCAACCGAGCGCGGCGAGGACCTTGATACGCCGTATGGGACGCTCGTCGGGACCGAACATGCACGCGACGTCTATGGCTTTGGCTATGGCGCGCGCCTGACCGAGACGACCGAGCTGACGGCTGATTTCCGCTGGCAGGAGGGCGGGTTTACCGGCAATCCGCCTTTCCCCATGGACATCCGCTTCATGGACACCTCTTCAAGCCGTGTGGGGCTGAATACCGAGCTTGGGGGCTGGAGCCTGTCTTTCAAGGCCGGTCATGCGCGTGTGGACCACGCCATGAACAATTACGATCTGCGCCCGTCCCCTGCGCCCATGCAGATGCGTGAAACCTTCGCCAGCTCCGAGACCGTCAGCTTTGGGCTGGATGCAGAGCATGCCTTCCAGGGCGGCGTGATCCGGTTGGGCCTTGATCGCGCGAATGTCCGTCACGATACGACGGTGACCAACCCGATGAATGCGGACTTCTTCGTCACGCCCTTCCCGGATGTGGAGCTGGGCCGCACTGGCGTCTATGCCGAATGGGAAGGGCCGCTCTCCGCCTATGAGGTCTACGCCGGCCTGCGCGTGGATGCTCATGACGCCGATGCGGGAACCCCGCGCCTGGGTGCAGCCCTGCCCGCAGGGCCGCGCATGCTGGCGATGGCCTTCGCCCATGCCGATCGCTCCTGGGATGATGTGACGGTGGATGGCTTGCTGCGCATCGCCCGGCCGGTGTCCGACGCGCTGACCCTGCGCGGGGCGCTGGCGCGCAAATCGCGGGTCGGCGGGCAGGTCGAACGCTATGGCTGGCTGCCGATCACGGCGTCGGGCGGTCTGGCGGACGGCAATACCTATGTCGGCTCGCTCGATCTCAAGCCCGAAGTCGCAACCAGTCTCGAGGTGGGTTTTGATCTTGAAACGCCGCGCGCCTATCTGCGCCCGACCGCCTATGTCAGCTGGATCGAGGACTATATCCAGGGCGTGCCCGCCGAGCCCGATACGCCCGGCGTGGTCGATACGCCGCTGGAAATGGTCTCGGCGATGAATGGCGACCCGACGCCTCTGCGCTTTTCCAATGTGGATGCGCGGCTCTATGGCTTTGACGCCGATTTCGGCCTGCGGCTGAGCCAAAACTGGCGCGCGGACGGCGTGCTGACCTATGTGCGCGGCGAGCGCGAGGATGTGGATGATGATCTCTACCGCATCACGCCCGCAACTTTGCGCCTGAGCGCGACCTATGAGCAGAAAGTGTGGTCGGCCAGTCTTGAAACCCTGATGGTCGCCGAGCAGGACAAGGTCTCGACCGAGAACAGCGAACAGGCGACGCCGGGGCGTGTGCTTGTGAACGCCTATGGGCGCTGGGATGTGAGCGAGCGGGTCAGCCTGTCGGCGGGGATCGAGAACCTTCTGGATCAGCCCTATCGGGATCATCTGGGCGGCTATAACCGTAATGCCGGGCTGGGTGTGCCGATGGGTGAGCGCGTGCCGGGCGCCGGCGCCGGGGTCTGGATGCGTCTGAATACGCGTTTCTAGGCTTTGCGCTTTTCAGGCTGACGGGCAGTATATTCCCCTGTCGGGGGAGTATGCGATGACAAGGATCGCGTGGCTTGCGCTGGTTCTGTTTGGCCTGTCAGCCTGCAAGGGTGTTGAAGAGGGCGCGCCACAAGTCGTGGAGCCCGCAGGCGCCCGAACGGGCCATGGTTTTCTCTATGAAACCGGGGAGGGCGTGCGCGAGTACGCCCTTCTGGCCGGAATCCGCGGGGCCGACACCGATCAGTCCCGCGAGGCGCTGCAAGCCTTGCTCGATGAAGCCGGGCCGCGGCTGAGCCTTGTGGAGACCGAGGCCGGTCGTGACCGCTATGATCGCCCGATTGTCATTGCCGTTTTCGATCGGGCCGGAGAGACGGCGTATCTGGACGCAGAGATGGTAAAGTCGGGCCAGGCCTTGGTCTGGCCGCGTCCCGGAGCGGATGCACGCGCAGGCGTATTGCTGGCGCTTGAAGAAGAGGCCCGCATGTCTGGCGCGGGCGCCTGGGGCGAGGGCCATTTCACGATCCGCTCACCCGATCCCGACCCGCTCGCCCAGCATCTCGATAGCGCGCAGATCATGGAGGGCCGGGTGGTCGCCATCGGGGAGGCGCGCAATGGACGCCTCTATCTCAATTTCGGGATGAACTGGCGCACCGATTTCACCGTGAGCCTGAACCGTGAGGATCGTGAGCGGTTTGAGGCCGCGGGGCTTTATGACCCTGCGAGCCTCGAGGGTGCCCGCGTGCGGGTGCGTGGTTGGCTCTATGCTGAAAACGGCCCGATGATCCATGTGCAGAGCCCGTGGCAAATCGAGATTGTCGATGCGCCAGAGCCAGTGACCCTGCCCTGAGACTAGCTCGTGGGCAGAAGGCCAGCCTCTTCAGGATCGCCCACCACTTCGGTGAGATACTTCTTGAGCTTGTTCAGCGCTTGATGCTCGACCTGACGAACCCGTTCCTTCGAGATGCCGAGGCGTTCGCCCAGTTTTTCGAGCGTGACGCTATCCTCGCCCAGACGGCGTTCGCGAATGATCAGTTGTTCGCGTTCGCTCAATCGGGACAGGGCCTCGCCCAGCCACTGGGCGCGCTGGGCCTGGTCGCGGTCCTCCATCACCTGGGTCTCAGGATCCGGGTTCTCATCCGCCAGGAGGTCCTGCCATTCGCCTTCGCCATCCTCGGAGAAAGGCGCGTTCAGGGAGCGGTCGACGGCGGCCAGGCGGCTGGCCATCTTCTCCACATCGTCTTCACCCACACGCAGGGCCTGAGCGACATAGGCGCGGTTCTCCGGCGTCAGCTGGCCCGAACTCGTATCCTTGATCAGGGCGCGCAGGCGACGAAGATTGAAGAAGAGCGATTTCTGAGCCGCCGTTGTGCCCGTGCGCACGATGGACCAGTTGCGCAGCACATAGTCCTGGATCGAGGCGCGGATCCACCAGGTGGCATAGGTGGAAAAGCGCACTTCCCGTTCCGGCTCGAAGCGGGCGGCGGCCTGCATCAGGCCGATATTGCCTTCCGAAACCAGATCGGGAAACGGCAGGCCGTAATGGCGAAACTTGGCGGCGATCGAAATGACCAGTCGCATATAGGCGGTGGTCAGCGCATGCAGCGCCTCCTCATCGCCCTTCTCCTTCCAGGCCGTTGCAAGATTGAGCTCTTCCTCGCGCTCCAGCAGGGGGGCGTCCATCGCCTGCTTCATGAAGCGGCGGTCTGGGTCGGCGGAGCGCGCCGGGGCGGAGCGAGTCTGGGCAGAGTGTGACATCACAGTCGCTTTCGTTTCGCATGGGCCGTTGATCAGTTCATCAGCCTATACGCAACGCAGGCGCTGCTGGATCACGCAATGGTGTGATAGTTCACGAAATGCTGGGGTGGAATGCAAAGCGCCCCGCCAGACGATGTCTGACGGGGCGGCTTGAAATGACGCGCTGACAGGTTTTGACGCCTCAGGCGGCTTTCTTGGTCAGGGTCGTGGTCAGCATTTCCAGAGCCTTTTCGCGGTCGACCTTCTCGACGGCGGCGACTTCGCGCACCATGCGGTCGAGCGCGGATTCATAAAGCTGACGCTCGGAATAGGACGGCTCGGGCTGGTCTTCCTGGCGGTGCAGGTCGCGCACGACTTCCGCGATGGAGATCAGATCGCCAGAGTTGATTTTCGCTTCGTATTCCTGAGCGCGGCGGCTCCACATGGTGCGCTTGACCTTGGGCTTGCCCTTCAGGGTCTTGAGCGCATCCTTCAGGACGTCATCGCTGGCCAGCGGACGCATGCCGGCGGCGGTCGCTTTCGCGGTCGGCACGCGCAGGGTCATCTTGTCCTGTTCAAAGGAGACGACATAGACCTCGATATCAAATCCGGCGACGCTTTCTTTTTCGACGCCCACAACGCGGCCCACGCCATGGGCGGGATAGACCACATAGTCGCTTTTCTTGAACGTCTTGTTGTCGTTGGCGGATTTCTTGGTCATACGAGGCCCTCTCGTCCAAAGCCTGCCGAACTGATCCTGTGTACGAGGTCTAATGGACCGCGCAAAACCCCGCTCTGATCTTGAGTGAAGATCAGCGGCCGGGCTTTTTGTGAAACAGTTACATCAAGGCGGTTGCTGTCCCGGAATATGCGCATCTGCGCTCACCGAAGACAAAGACCATAACAGAAAAACTACAAAAACTCAACTTGATGCGCAGCAACAAGCATTCCGCCCCCGGAAGGCGGTTAACCGAATGCTAAGATTTTGACGGCGTTCAGGGATTCACGAAGCCGGCTTCTCGGAGAAGTATTTCTCCAGCTTGTTCGTGATGGTTTCGAACTCTTTGTAGTCCGCCGGCGGGTCCTTGCGCACCGTGATGTTCGGCCATTCGGTCGCGTATTTGGAATTGAGCGCCAGCCATTTGCCGTCTGCATCGTCCTCGGTGTCAGGCTTGATGGCCTCGATCGGGCATTCGGGCTCGCACACGCCGCAATCAATGCATTCGTCGGGATGAATGACGAGCATGTTCTCGCCTTCATAGAAGCAGTCCACAGGACAGACTTCCACGCAATCGGTGAACTTGCAGCGAATGCAGGCGTCAGTGACGATATAGGTCATCGCGCAGGCGGCCTCGGAACAATGTTGTTAGACAGAAAGTTGGCGGGGACATGGCCCCCTCGCGCCCGTTTGTCAACGGCCCGAGGCGGCATGTCGCGCTTCAGCCCGATCACGATCTGACAGACCCAGCAGCGGCGCCAGACGGCGGATCAGGGCGTCTTCATGCGCATCCCTTTCGCCATCGGCCAGCACCACGCGCCACAGGTCCTCGAGTATGCTCAGGCGTTGTTCGCGCGGCAATTGCTTGACCACATGGGTGAAGCGGTGATGGTCCACCGCCGCTTCGGCCAGGGTTTCGGCTTCATCCAGCAATTCCGCCGCGCGGGCTGCATCCAGGTCGAAACCGGCGCAGAGCACCGTAATGATCTCCGCCTCCTCGACCTCGGCGTAAATGCCGTCCGACAGGGCCGCTTCCACCAGTAGAACAGCTGTTGAGAGTTCCGGGCTCAGCGACCGCTCTTCAGCGGTTTCGGCTCCGGTAAAGAGGCGTTTCAAGGTCTCAAACATGATCGATCCAGAAAAGAACAGGCATTACTCGGTTTCAAGGCTGTAGCATGACTGCGCTTCGGGCGCGGGTCCACGCCGTTCCGGCAGCGCCCGCACCGTCAGCCGTAGCGGGTCTGCGTCCCGCCGGATGACAAGGCAGTCGCCGGGCCGCACCGGCGCGGCGGGCTTTGTCAGGCGGGTCACCTGTCCGTTGCGATCAATCCGTACAGCGCCTTTTTCAATCATTTGTCCGGCAAGACCGCGCGATTTGTAGAGGCGGGCCCGAAACAGCCACACATCACACCGCATGGACTCGCCGTGCGCGCTCATGAGCGGTCTTGTTCAGGACCTGCCGCATCAGAATCGACAGGGGCGTCGGCCGGCGTTTGAGCCGTGTCTGCAGGCGCTTCGGCCTTGGGCGTCTCCGGCGCCTCAGCAGCGGACTGTTCTGGAGACGCGTCCGTCTTGGCCTCGGCGGGCTTGGCTTTTGACTTCTTGCGCGGCTTGCGGCGTTTCTGATTGGCGGGCTTGGGCTGTTCGAGCTCCAGCGCGGCGAGCGCGGCGAAGGGGGAATCCGGATCGATCGGCTTGTCCTTCACCGGAGCCGGGCGGGGCCGGGCGTCCTTGCGCGGGCCGCCCTTGCCTTGTCCCTTGCCCTTGGCGTGCGGTTTCTGACCCGTTTGGGCGGGGCGTTGGGTCGAGCGCGACCGGCCGGACCACAGTTCAGGCTGATCCTCGGCCGCCTTCTGAACGCGGCGATAGCCCAGCGCCTTGAGCACTTCGCGCAGATCCTCGTTCGAGCAGCCCAAAAGCGCGGTCATCGGCGCATTCGGCTCGAAACGGCGTTCCTTGTTCTCAGAGCGCTGTTCGCGGATGAGATCCGCCAGACGCTCGAGCATATCAAGGCGCACGGCGCGCGGCCCGCACGGCTGGAAGCCCGCTGCGGCGTAATCAGCCAGGGTGTGGCGGCGATCATTGGGAATGCTGGTCAGGCCCGGCGGCGGGTTCACGGCGCGCTCTATATCGCCCTCATGAATCGCCTTGAGCATGGACAGCAGGCGGGCGGCCCCCGGTTTCAGCAGGGCGGGCATGAAGACGGCGTGTTCGCCAATGCGCACGCCCGCGCGGCGCAGGGATTGGCGTTCGGGAACGGACAGCGCCGCCAGCTCGTCCGCGAGCTTGATGCGAGACATGGCGCCGAAGCTTTCCACCAGCTGATAGGCGACGCCGCGAGCCAGGCCATCAAGCTTGCCGTCTTCCTTGAGCGCCTTGCGCAGGGCCAGAAGCGGTTCCAGTCGCGTCTCGGCCTGGCTGGCCGCGAAAGTCATGAGGCGCTTTTCGGCCTGGGCGATCAGCTCGCTCGATCCCAGCTCGCCGCCGATCAGCGTAACGCCGGGGGTGAAGGGGTCACTGCCCGCCTTCAGGCGACCGACCGGATCATCCTGCCAGCGCAGCACGCCGTCCTCGCCCAGCGCCAGTGCGCTGTCTTCAGCCTGGGAGAGCTGGGAGAGCAGGCGGTTCACTTCGGGGCGGACCGCTTTCATTGCGGCGTTCGCCACCGCCCGGCGCGCCAGCGGTTCGCCCGCAGCGTCGGCTTCAAAGCTCAGTCCGTTCAATCGTCCCACGAAATGGCCCTCCACAGTGACCTCGCCCAGGCGGTTCAGCCCGGCTTCCAAATCGGTTTTCTCTCGCAGCCCCTTCATCAGCGCGCTGGTGCGCCGGTCAATGAAGCGGGCGGTCAGGCGCTCATGAAGCGCATCGGAGAGCTGATCTTCAACCTCTCGGGTACGGCTCGTCCAATATTCAGGGTCTTTTGTCCAGTCCTTCCGGTGCGCCGCGTAAGACCAGGTGCGCACATAGGCCAGTCTCTGGGCCAGGGCGTCCACATCTCCTGCGGTCTTGGACAGGCGGCTCAACTGCGCATCCAGCCAGGCGTCCGGCAAATAGCCGCTTGGACTGGTCAGATGCATGTAGAGCGTTGAAATCAGACGCGCATGATCGTCCGGGCTGGCCTTCCGGAAGTCTGGAGTCCGGCACACATCCCACAGGCGCGCCGTGCCGCCACGCGCGGCGGCCCGGGCGCGAATGTCGGGGTCGCGGGAGACAAGATCGAGCACATCTTCATCCGATGCGCTGCGCACCCGTTCCAGCACGGGGTCGGGAGAGGGCGCGTTCAGGGAATGGCGCAGGCTGTCGAGCGAGCTGAGATCGAGATGGCTTTCACGCCAGGTCAGCTTCTTGATGGGTTCGAACTCGTGGTCCTCGACCCGTTCGATGATGTCAGGGTCCAGGGGGCGGGCGTCGGCGGTTTCGCCGAAGGTGCCGTCAGACCGGAAGCGGCCCGCCCGGCCGGCGATCTGGCCGACCTCCTGGGGGAACAGCCGGCGGCGCTTGCGGCCGTCGAATTTGGAATAGCTCGCGAAGGCGACGTGATCGACATCCATATTGAGACCCATGCCGATGGCGTCGGTCGCAATCAGGAAGTCCACTTCGCCCGATTGATAGAGCTCGACCTGGGCGTTGCGGGTGCGGGGGCTCAGCGCGCCCATCACCACCGCCGCTCCGCCCCGTTGTCGACGCACCAGCTCGGCGATGGAGTACACATCCTCGGAGCTGAAGGCGACAATAGCCGATCGGCGCGGCAGCTTGGTCAGCTTCTTGGCGCCGGCATAGCTGAGGGTGGAGAAGCGCTCGCGCTCCTCGATCTCGGCCTCGGGTATCAGATGGCGCAAGATGGGCCGCATGGTCGCCGCGCCCAGGAACAGTGTTTCCTGAGTGCCGCGGGCGTGCAGCAGCCGGTCGGTGAAGATATGGCCCCGCTCGGGATCGGCCGCGAGCTGGATCTCGTCCACGGCCAGGAAGGCGGGCCGCATGTTCAGCGGCATCGCCTCGACAGTGCACAGGAAATAGCGCGCCGTGGGCGGCACGATCTTCTCCTCGCCCGTGATCAGCGCCACCGACGCCGGCCCCTTGGCCTTGACCACCTTGTCGTAAAGTTCGCGCGCCAGGAGCCTCAGGGGCAGGCCGAATACGCCGGTCCCGTGCGCCATCATCCGCTCGAGCGCGAGATGGGTCTTGCCCGTATTGGTGGGGCCGAGGATCGCGGCGATACGGTGATCGCCTGCGCGGGCGCGTGACATGACGCTCTCCAGCGAGATTGAGCCGTAACCTTAGAAGGGATGCGGCCTATTGCGTAGCGTCGCCTGCATACAGCTGGGTGGCCTGGATGGTGATCGCGCCGATCCGGGTCTGGGCGCGGAAGCGCACCGGGACATGCACCCCGTCCACAGGGGCGAGCCAGATCGTCACCGGGCGGTTTGTTTCCTCTTCATCGGGGCGATCGCCCGGATCATAGCCGCTGATCGGTTCGATAAACGCCTGGCATCGAATGGCGTCCCCGGTCCACGCGCGCGTGCGCACTTCATCCAGGCCCAGATTGTTGAGCCGCAGATCATAGCGCGCCTTGCCGTCAAATACTGGCAACCGGCCTTCGCAAACCCCGTTCTCGTCGGTCGGCAGGGCGGTCATCAGGCTCAGAAGGGTCGAGATGGGATCAAGCGCGCCCGCCCGGTCCGCGTCACTGGCCGGGGGCTCGCCCATGGATCCGAAGGGCGGCTGGACATCAGGCATCGCCACATTGTTCTCGAAATCGATGCCGACCACGCGTCCCTTGTCGCTGGCGTGATTGATATGCTCATAGCGATAGGGGTGAAGGGCGTCCGGCTGACGATAGCCGTTCGTGGTCGCCTCGATATTGGTGTCGTCAAACCAGCGCAGCAATCCACCGCTCTGAAAAGTGGCGCCGGCTGAATACACGCCATCATTGAAACCGGCGCTCAGGGAGATGTCCGCGACCTTCAGAATCAGCACCGAGCCGGAATAGCGCACATAGACCTGCTCGGGCGGTTCGACGGTCTGCGCCTGGGCCGCCGCGGGCAGTGAGGCCATCGCCAGTGCGGCGAAAGCGGTGCGGGCGTGTTTGGACACTGTCAGCATGAAACTCTTATTCCTCTGGCCCCAGCCGGTGGGCTCAGCCTATCTAACGCGGTCTGGCTGCAAGATGAACGCCAGTTTCTGTGCGGCTGCGCCTTGACGCAGGCCGTCCGGACCGGTACATCGCCCGCTCTCGCGCCGCACCTTGGGTTTTCCCTCTCGCGGTCGCATATAATTTTACGACTGTTGTGGAACAAGGTGGAAGCCATGTCGCGCCGCTGCGAACTTACTGGGACGGGTCCGGTTTCGGGCAACAACGTGTCTCACGCCAACAACAAGACCAAGCGTCGCTTCCTGCCGAATCTGTGTCAGGTGACGCTCGCGTCTGAGGCCCTGGGCCGTTCCTTCCGTCTGCGCATCGCCGCCAAGGCCCTGCGCAGCGTCGACCATGTTGGTGGTCTGGACCAATTCCTGCTGAAAGCTCGTGATGAGCAGCTTTCCGGCAACGCGCTGAAAATCAAGCGCGAGCTGAAAAAAGCTGCGGCGGCCGCCTAAGCCGCTCACGTCTTGACGCGAGAAACAACGCCCGCCGGAAACGGCGGGCGTTTTTCGTTGCGTTTGTCGCCAGGATCACTGACGCGGTTCGAGGACGAAACTGAACAGCAGCGTGCGCTGGCTGTCGTTGTAATTATCGTCCGAGATCAGGAAGAGGCGTGTCTGGCCCTCGCGCTCGATGACCGCCATGCCCTCGAAATTGTCCACGCTCATCTCATCAGGCTCGATGGCGGCCAGCAATGTGGGGTGGAGTTCCGTGACATTGGGCGCCTCCGCGATCTGTTCGGCGGTCAGGTGCAGGATGTGGATGCGATTGCCCACGTCGCGTGACCAGAAACGCTGCAGGATGTAGAGCCCGTCCGCGCCGTCTGATTCCAGTTCGGTGACGCCGAATTCAGGCTCCATCGCCACCAGATAGGAATTTCCGGTCTGCTCCGGCTCGAACAGGTGCGTGCGGGAGAAGATGTGCACCGGGGCATTGCCCGTCGTGTGCTCCTGCGCGGACCAGAGCCAGTCGCCGATCACCGCGATCCCCTCCATGCCGGCGTTATTGGGCAGGGCTTCGGTTCCGAGCGGATTGGCGAGAGGCGTCGGCAGGGCGTCGTCCACACCGCTCCAGTCTTCACCCAGTTCATACCGCCAGATGCGGTGCTCGCGTTCAAAGCTGACGGCATAGGCGCCATCGCCAAGATCCGCGAGGCCCTCGGAGTCAGCGAAGTCGTCGGACACCGGCTCGCCGGCCTCGTCGAGGATCACCGTGATATGCGGTTCGCTGAGGCCGACGAGCGCATCGCCGTCATATTGCAGCGAGGCGGTCATCCAGTAGCCGCTGTCTGAGACCGCGAGCAAACGTCCGCCGTCTGGTGAAATATCGAGGGCGGACCAGCCGCCAAAGCGCTCATCGTCGAGATCAAGCGCGACCCCGCCCAGATAGCGCAGATCGCCCAGCCGCGTCCGCCCGGGATCGTCCGGGAAAAGCGGCAGGGGCGTCAAAGACAAGCTGGCGGATTCGGACGCGGTCTGCGCCTCGCCCCCTCCGCCACACGCGATCAAAAACGGGCACAGACAGACAGACAGGCCTAGACGGACAAGCATGCGAACCCCCAGTTCAAGCTCTCGGACTGGTTGTGGATTATGCACGCCCTAGCGGCGTTTGTCCTCTTCAAACAGGGCCGCCAGCTGGTCGGTCATGGCGCCGGCGAGCTGCTCTACATCCACAATCGTCACGGCCTTGCGGTAATACCGCGTCACATCATGGCCAATGCCGATGGCGAGAAGCTCAACATCGGACTTTGTCTCGATCATGGTGATAACTTCGCGCAAATGCTTTTCGAGATAGGCGGGCGAGTTCGCCGACTGGGTGCCGTCATCCACCGGCGCGCCGTCCGAGATCACCATCATGATGCGGCGCTGTTCGGGCCGGGCCAGCAGACGCTTGTGCGCCCAGAGCAGGGCTTCGCCGTCGATGTTTTCCTTCAGAAGGCCGTCTCGCAGCATCAGCCCCAGATTGGACCGGGATCTGCGCCAGGGGGCGTCCGCCGCCTTGTAGATGATATGGCGCAAATCGTTCAGACGGCCTGGATGGGGCGGCTTGCCCTGAGACAGCCATTCCTCCTTGGAGCGCCCGCCCTTCCAGGCGCGGGTGGTGAAGCCCAGGATCTCGGTCTTCACGCCGCACCGCTCCAGCGTCCGCGCCAGTATGTCGGCGCAGGCGGCGGCCACCAGGATCGGACGACCGCGCATGGAGCCGGAATTGTCCAGAAGCAGCGTAACGACCGTATCGCGGAAGTCGGTGTCCTTCTCCATCTTGAAGCTCAATGGCATCATCGGGTCCATGATGATGCGGGGCAGGCGCGCCGGATCGAGCTGGCCTTCCTCGAGATCGAAGGACCAGGAGCGTTGTTGCTGCGCCATCAGGCGGCGCTGCAGGCGATTGGCGAGACGCCCCACCGCGCTTTCAAGCCCCTTGAGATGCTGATCAAGCGTGCGGCGCAAACGGTTCAGCTCGGTGGAATCGCACAGGTCCGACGCCTGGATCACCTCGTCGAACTTGGTGGTGAACACCTTGTAGGCGTTGGGATCCTCGCCTGGCGGGCTGACCCAGTTGGGCTTGGCCGATTGCTGGGTCTCGCTGGGCTCGTCATCAGCCTCGACGCGGGTCTGGCTGTCCTCGGCGAAATGGATGTCGTCGGTATCGGCCGCGGTGCCCTTGGCGTCCGCCGCGTCGTCCTCGTCCTCACCCTGATCCGGGTCGCTGTCAGTATCGTCCTCGCCCGCTTCGGGCTCCTGCTCGACGCCGGCGTCGTCCTCGCTGTCGTCGGTGTCGTCCTCGTCCTGATCGTGCTCGCCCAGCTCGTCGGTCAGGTCGAGATCCCGGATCACCTGTCTGAGGGCCTCGGCATAGGCGCTTTGATCGTCTGCGGCTCCCGCCAGAGCATCGAGCGCTCCTCCGGCATGACTTTCCAGATCCTCGCGCCAGACCTGCATCAGGCCCTTGGCGTCGTCAGGAGCCGGGCGCCCGGTAATGCGCTCGCGCACCAGCATGGAGATGGCGTCTTCCAGCGGCGCGGTCTGCCGGTCCTCTGCATGGTTCCAGCCTTCACGGCGGCATCGGTCGGCCAGGGCGGCGTCGAGATTGTCCGCCACCCCGCGCATGGCTCGCGCGCCCAGAGCCTCGACACGCGCCTGCTCGGCGGCTTCAAAGATCTTGCGCGCCTGGGCGCCCGGCGGCAGGGCGGACTGGTGGGATTTGGAATTGTGAAGCTGCAGTCTGAGCGCCAGCGCGTCCGCCTTGCCGCGTAGACGCGCCGCATCCTCCGCCGTCATCTTCTCGGGCGGGTTGGGCAGCACGACCTTGCCGCGCGCCAGAGCCGCGTCGCCGCCGAACTTCACGTCCAGCTCGCGATCATGAGAGATCGCGCGCGTGGCCGCGCTCAGCGCACGCCGGAACTGATCTGCAGAAGAGGCGTCAGACATGCCGTGCCCTTAGGCCGCAGCGCCGGACGACAGGGCGCTCTCCGGCAGGTCCTCGCCGAAGACGCGCTGGAAGAATTCCGACACGATCGGGCGTTCCAGCTCATCGCACTTGTTCAGGAAGGTCAGGCGGAAGGCCACGCCCGGATTACCGAAGATCTGGGTGTTCTCCGCCCAGGTGAGCACGGTGCGCGGGCTCATCACGGTGGACAGATCGCCATTGATGAAGGCTTCGCGGGTGAGATCCGCGACGGCCACCATATCCGCAATCATCTTTGCGCCGGCTTCGGTCTTGCCGTACTCGCCCAGCTTGGCGGCGACGATGGCGCGCTCGGTCTCGGCGGGCAGATAGTTGAGGGTGGAGACGATCGACCAGCGGTCCATCTGACCCTGGTTGATCTGCTGGGTGCCATGATAGAGGCCGGTCGTGTCCCCGAGGCCCACCGTGTTGGTGGTGGCGAACAGGCGGAAGTTCGGGTTCGGGCGGATGACGCGGTTCTGGTCCAGCAGCGTCAGCGAGCCCGAGGCTTCCAGAACGCGCTGGATCACGAACATCACGTCCGGGCGGCCTGCATCGTATTCGTCAAACAGGAGCGCGACCGGGCGCTGCACGGCCCAGGGCAGGATGCCTTCCTGGAACTCGGTGATCTGCTGGCCGTCCTTCAGGACGATGGCGTCCTTGCCGACCATGTCGATCCGGCTGACATGGCTGTCGAGATTGACCCGGATCATGGGCCAGTTCAGCCGCGCGGCCACCTGCTCCACATGGGTGGACTTGCCCGTGCCGTGATAGCCCTGGACCATGACGCGCCGGTTGAAGGCGAAGCCCGCCAGAATGGCGCGTGTGGTGGCCGGATCAAACACATAGGTCGGGTCGATGTCCGGCACATGGGCGTCGCGCTGGGAAAAGGCGGCGACCTCGAACCCCGGGTCAAATCCGAACAGGGTCTGGCAATCGGCTTTGGCGTCGGGGGTGAGGCTGATCAGGGTATCGTCGGTCATACGCGGAAAGGCTCTTTGCTGCAGCGCGACAGGGTCGGGACAAACCATAAGCCTCAGACATAGCCCGTCCAAGCCCTGTCGCCACTCCAGCTCAGCACACAATGTCGCGTCTGCGTGATCAGGCCTCGCAGGTCCGCACCACCTGATCGGACAGCGCTCCAATCAGGGCGTCGCGGCTTTCGGGAAGATCCGCCTCGTTCGACGACAGCCAGCCGTCAAAGGACTGCCCGGACGATAAGGCTTCAGCCATGTCATTGAAGACGGCCTCGGAGCCGGTCTCGGCGGTCAGATAGTCAATCAGCGCCCGGGTCAGGCTGTAGAACTGCTCGGCCCCGATCATGTCGGCGCCCTGGGCCGTCAGCGTTTCTCCAGACATTACCATGATGCGCGGACCGTTCGAGGTGTCGCCGGACGCGGCTGCGGCCGCCGCCGCGCGATCGGCCGCCAGAGAGGCCAGCTGCAACAGCGGGTGCTCCATGCTGAAATAGCGCTCGAACTGGTCCGGCAGATCATCCGAGGCGGTTTCGCACAGGGCTTCGCGCCGGCTCTGTGTCAGAGCGTCGCTTTCCATCAGCACGGCGGCGGTTTCATCAAACCAGTCCGGCGCGGCGGCTGCGCCATAGGCGCGGGCGTCGCCCGTATCGACTTGCGGCCAGTCATAAAGATCCTTCACCCACATATGCCCCAGCTCGTGGGCAATGATCGCATCGGCGTGGCGGACCTTGTTGTTGTTCTCGACCCGCCCTGAGAGGGCCGCCTCGATCGTGGCGTCGATCACCGCTTGCGGAGAGCCCGCCATCTGGGCCTCGACCGCCGGGCGCACCTGGGCTTCCAGCTGGGCGCGCATGGCTTGAGGGGAGACCCAGGGTTTGACGACATAGCCGGCCTCATCCAGCTCACCGGTGAAGCCTGGAAACTCGGAACTGTCCTCAACAACGGCGGTCAGGCCCGGCATGCGATTGAAGACGTCAGCAAACCGCGTTTCCGCGTCCTGCATGGCGGACAGGATCAATTCGGCGCGCTCCGCGCTCGTGGAAACGGCTAGAAGATTATCGTCTTCAAGGCAGTGGGCGTTTGCAGGGCAGCTTGATAAGGCCAGCGACAGCGCCAGTGATGATAGAAACATGTGGTCCTCCCCAGTATGGAGGAGGGAAGGTGACCGGGGTCATCTTTCTGGATTCTGTCTGAGGCATTAAACTTTGGACAGGCTAACCCATGCCGCAGCTTTTGAGGATCTGATAGGCCTCGACCACTTTCTGCAGCAGCTCTTCCATGGACCGGTCGCCGCCATTGGAGTCCGGGTGGTATTGCCGGACCAGCTCGGCATAGCGACGGCGCACCATGGCCTTGTCGGCCTTGGGATCAAGATTGAGCGTGTCGAGGGCGCGTTTCTGCAAGCGGCCCATGCC